>CALMJY010000138.1 GCA_937864815.1 uncultured Bacteroidota bacterium | reverse complement strand
GGTTAAATGTTTTATTTCCCTATTCCCCAGTTCTTGTTTGGCCTATCACCCATAACAAGCATGAGTCTGCCGCCATTCATAATATCGGAATGGCTTATGACAGGACTGTTCAGCTCCTTGCCATTGAGTGTGGCTGACTGGATATATTTGTTTTTATATGAGCAGTTTCTTGCAACAACAGAAAATTTCTTACCGTCAGGAAGGTCGATTCGGACTGATTCAAAAAACGGACTTCCTATTGAATATTCACCACTGCCTGGTGTCACAGGATAGAACCCCATTGCAGAGAAAACATACCATGAGCATAAACCCCCTCCGTCTTCATCACCTGGTATGCCCAGCGGCTTATCATCAAACCACATATCCATTATTTCCCTTATCCTGCGCTGAGTGCGCCAGGGTTGTCCCGCATAATTATACAGATAAGGAATATGGAATGATGGTTCATTGCCTGTTACAAACATGCCGTTAAGTCCTGTTGCATCAGGAAATTGCCCCATGAACTGCCATTTTGAAATTCTTGTTGGTTCATTGAAAAGAGCATCCAGCCTTTTTACTAACGATTCATTGCCTCCCAGTAATTCTATCAGGTGAGGGATATCCTGCTGGACGCTGAAATTCCATGTCCATACATTGTTTTCAGCATAGAACGACCTGCTGCCAATCCCTCCGGAGAGTTGGGGATCGAATGGTTCAATCCATTTACCGTCAGCCATTCTTGGTGCCATAAACCCATTGGCAGGATTAAAAACATTCATGTAGTTTTTTGAGAGTTTCATGAATAATTCATAGTCTTTCTCTTTGCCCAGGTCCTTGGCAAGCTGTGCCAGGCACCAGTCATCGAAGCTGTGTTCAAGAGTTACGGCAACAGCCTGACGTTTCTCAAAATCATGAACCATGGATACTGTTTCGGTACTGTCTTCAGGCAATGCAGGATACCAACCGTTGACATGATAGAGACTGTCGAGTTCACAACCGGGCCCCATCCTCCATGGTAACATGGTTCCCTCCATTGCATTTTTCCTTAGTCCTTCATAAGCCTTCTCAATCGATATATTTTTGACACCTTTTTGCCAGGTGTCCCATACCAGGGGAGCGGTATGAAATCCGATCATGGCCGGAAAATCACCATAGAACTGCGGAAAACCAGGCATCCAGCCGCTCTGTTCATACATCTTAATATATGATTCAACCATATCAGCCTGTCTTTCCGGATCGAGGATAAGCATAAGCGGATGAAGCGACCTGTAAGTATCCCAGAGCCAGTCGTCAACATAGAAAGGCCGGCCACCGTCTTCATGTACCTTATTATCGTAACCGCTGAAATATCTTCCGTCTTCAGAGATATTTACCATTCTCTCCATTGATCTGTAAAGCGAAGTATAAAATATTCTCTTCTGTCTCTCTGTTCCCCCTTCCACTTTTATCTTTCCAAGGGCAGCTGTCCAGATATCATGACTTTCCTCTTTAATCTCGCTGAACTTTCTTGCTCCTGCCTCCTTATTGAGGTTCGCAGCTGCCTGTTTTTCATCTATATAGGAGACACCGATCCTTACTTCAACAGGATCGCCGGATGAGAGCCATGTTGCAATAATCCCGCTGTTCCTTCCTGAAGAAGAGGTTTCTGTTCCTGTAACACCCTGCCTGAATGAAGATTTATTATCGAAGGGACGACTGAATTCTGCATGAAAGTACTGCCTGGTCTTTTCAAATTCCTCCCACCCGCTGATAATATTGTCGCCTGTGACATTGAAACCGGAATTATTCGATGATCTGAATAATATGTTGCAGGAATCGTTCTCACCGAAATCAAAGCGGTAAATTACTGCACGCTCGGTTGTCGTCCATTCAGCGGTTATCCCGTAATCCTCAAGTAATACCCGGTGATACCATGGGTGCACCTCTTCCTGTGCATGATCATACATAGAAGCATATTCGTTCCTGTTCACTTCAGGTTTCCCTGTTGTTGGCATAAGCTCAGTAAGATACCCCATCCTGTATGCCGGCATATTTACCGTGAAGCCGTAAATCCTGTCGCTGAGGTAGCGGTCATTCAAACCTGGTTTTGTTATCGGGAACACCCGTACCATACTGTGAGGCCGGTGCACAGTAGGAACCTTCGTTGTGAGAAGAGGTGCCACACTGCCAATATTGGGATCGACATATTGTGAGATGTCGGTCCGGGAGCAGGAGGTGACAATGAGAATCAATGCTTGCAGGAGGGTGGAAAACTTTTTCATATTTTGTTTTTTTCGGACCTCACCCCCTCGGTCCCCCTCTCCCGGTGTGAGAGGGGGAGGTTGGGGAGAGGTAGTTTATTTACTTAAAGATATTAACTATTACTTTTCAGAGAGATTTTTCTTTAATGATTTTGACCTGACCCTTAATACTATTAAATTGCATAAATTCAATATGATGTTGATATGGAAAGAAGCAAATTCATAGTAACCTTAATAGGTGCGCCTCTCTTTGCAGGCTTAATGCCAAAGGTTATAAGTTCTGATCTTCAGACTTCCGGGTTGCGCAGGCTGAAAGCTGATAAATTCTTTACTGTGTGGAAACCTGATATGAAAGAGGCATATAAGGTTGCTCTTAATGAAGTGGTTATTATAGAAACATCACACGGTATGCCGGGCCTTGTTACACGTGATGGTGTATTCAGGGAAGCATCACCAGATAGTGTTATAAATCCTCAGACCGGCCCTGTCTTTGTTGAGGGAATTGAACCCGGTGATACACTGGCTATTGACATACTGGATATACAGCCGGGGGAATGGGCTTATTGCAGTGGAAGGATCTTTGAACTGAAAGACGGTTATGCAAAATTTTCAGATAAGCTCAGGCTCCCGCTTGAGCCAATGCTGGGTTGCATAGGTGTGGCTCCGGCAGAGGGCACAGTAGATACCAGGGCTCCCGGTGAAACTGGTGGAAATATTGATTGCAGGGAGATAAAAGCCGGAAGCACTGTCATCTTCAAAGCCAGGGTCAAAGGAGCAATGGTGGGAATGGGTGATGCACATGCCCTTCAGGGTGATGGTGAAGTAACCGGACAGGGATTGGAAACAGATGCTATATCAATAGTACGTTTCAGAAAGCTTAATGAATCACTATCTGACCGGCCAGTCATAATGAGACAGGAATTCATTGCAACAGTAGGAGCTGAAAAGGACCTTGAGGATGCTGCCTGGCAGGCTACTGAGGATATGATAAAACTTGTACAGATTAAGACCGGACGAACTCAACAGGATGCCAGACTGCTTGTCGGATTGACAGGAAAGCTCAGGATCAACCAGATAGTTGATCCCACGAAGGGTGCAAGAATGGAAGTCCCTTCATGGGTTTTTGGAGTTTGACACCCACAGCGTTTATTAAAATAAGTCACTCAATGACGATCAGAAGACTTAATTGCGCGCCAGTATTGCTACTCTTCCAATATTTTCGTTAGGCACTCTGGCTGGATTAAGGAAACCAGAACAAAACATTGAATATGAGATCTTTAAATTCGACTTTTATTACATGCTTATTTGTCATTCTATCCTTAAACGGTTGTAAGAATAGCGATAAAGAATTGTATTCTGATCCAACAATGCCTCTTATAAAGTTGCCTGTAAGATTTACCTCATTCAGGCAAAATACAACAACTCCAATCTATTCAGAAGGATATTCAGAAATTTTTAATGCTACTGGTCCCGGATGTGTGCGCAGTATCTGGTTTCTGAGGGCTGAGAATAAGCGAATAGAGATCATAGCAGACAATTCTGAAACACCGCAGGTAGATATGCCTCTCGAATCTTTCATGGGCATATTACTCGGTATCGAACCCTATCTGATCAATTCGGCTCCTTTTGTAAGCCTTCCCAACAAACTGATGAAAAAAGAGAACAGTGGGATGCCGGGTTATACCTGCTATCTGCCTGTTCCGTTTCAGAAATCATGCAGAATAAGGATTTACGGTGAAGCAGGTTCTGATATTGCAGCAATGATCAACTGGCATAAGTATGATGAAGGAACTCTGATAACTAAACTCCGGCTGCATGTTTCACATAATGTTAAAAAACCTGCACCTCCACGGGGAGGAACAATGCTTATGGCAGACATCAGTGGTGAAGGATTTATTGCAGGAATATTCCAGGGGGTCATTCAGAAAGATAACAGTGATGACTTTATGTACCACCAGGGAGGAATCACATGGCTCATTGATGGTGAAACAGATCCACATGCCATAAGGGGTCATAATTTGGAGGATGACTATGGATTTACCTGGGGTTTTCATAATGTACAGACACCATGGTTCGGGTCTCCTTATGCAGTTTTTACAAATCTGCTTAAACAGGAAGCAGTGGTATATCGTTTTATGGGTCCCGATCCGGTTTCATTCTCATCATCCATTTCAATGAGGGTCGGAACCAGGGATGATACCACTGAAACTGTAACTTATTATTATAAAAAAGAGGGCAGTTTATCACCCACTGTCGCCACTCCCATAAAATGGCAGATCACAGGGACTTTTCCATGCAAAACCAGGGAAGAGTTTGAGAAGAGCGAATTCCCTGAAAATATAACCGGTAACTGGCCTGATACAATCAGGATTGAAGATAAGAAAATAAAAGTGAATAATATTAATTCGGAACATACATGGATAAATCTTCACTATCTGTATTGCACACCTGCCTGGACTCCAATTCCTTTTGTGGAACAATCGGTTTACGCCAAAACCACTATAGTAAGTGATAAAAACAAATCTGAAACACTTCGTGTAGCATTCGATGACTGGATGTCAATCTGGATAAATGGTATCAAGATAGCAACACTGTATCATGAGGACAATTTTAAAAGTGCTGATATCCCGGTTAAACTGAAGAAAGGTGAGAATGAAATACTATTGAAATATGCCAATTTCAGTAAATTGCCAAATAACAGGCTTTGGGCATTTAGTATGGTGTTAAATTAATATGGTTTTAGAAACATATGGGTATTTAAGTCTTTTCATAATTAATATCAAATCACATGTTCACCTTAAACTCATTAATACTTCTCCTCTCTGTCTTGACAATGACACAGTATGAACTAGCTTACTGCGATTTCTCAAAGCTTAAACCTGGAAATTTCGGCAGCTTTGCAACAAAAGGATTTCCTGAATACCATCATGTTCCCCGCCAGTTTACCGATGGCTGGGATATTGTAAACAACAGGGGTCCGGAAGAATGGAAGGTGTTTTCTTCCGATGGAAAGAACAGCCTGTACTATATGGGTTTTAATAAAACTGTCTGGACAAGCGATTTCATTTATCCTATACTATGTTATGGTGATATCCTGTGGAAAGATTACCGGCTTGAGGTAAAAATGACCCCTCTGGACAGAAGTGACCTGAACGGTATCATCTTCAGGTACAGGGATGGCAGGCATTACTACATCTTCGGTCTTGACAAGGACAACAAAGCAACATTGCGTTACCGCGACGGAGAAAAAGGTTTCAGGAAAGACGGATGGACTGAACTTGCCTCAGGTGTCTTTCAGACAGATCCGATGAAGATTTACACTCTGGCTGTTGAAGTAAAAGGGTCCATGATTATTTGTTTCATCGATGGTAAAGAGTTATTCAGGATTAAGGACGATAAGTATTTGTCAGGCAAGATTGGATTGTTTGCCACTTCCCCGGTTGCATTCCATGAAGTCAGGGTTACTGCCTCTGATGAGGCAAAAGAGGAATACCTGAACCAGAAGGAAGCACTGCATAAGGAGTTGATGACCTTAAGGTCGGAAAATCCGCAGCCAAAGCTCTGGAAGAAGATCAGCACAAAAGGCTTCGGGGCTGCAAGGGCGATGCGACTGGGTGACCTCGATGGCGACAATGAAACTGATTTTCTTATCATTCAGAACATGCCATTCTTTGGAAGCAACTATAATCAAATAACTTGCCTGACAGCACTCGACAGTGAAGGTAAAATGCTCTGGCAGTACGGGAAACCAGATACCGAAAATGCATATCTGTCTTACGATGTGGCAGCACAGATACATGATCTTGACGGTGACGGTAAAACGGAAGTCATAATGGCGGAGGGAGAGTGGATTAAAATCCTGGATGGGAAAACCGGAAAAGAAAAATCACATTTTCAAGTGCCCTCCTCAGCAATATTACCAGGTGAAACCTCATGGCAGGAATATAAACATTATTACCGCAGGGACCTGTTGCCATACCTGAATGTTGACTGCTTTTCATTTGCTGACCTGAGAGGAACCGGCAAACCAATGGATGTTATAATAAAGGACAGGCATACCAGGCTCTGGGCCTATACCAATGATTTCAGGCTCCTCTGGACAGCATCTGCAAACCTTGGCCATTTCCCGTTTTTTCATGACGGAGACAAAGACGGAAAGGATGAGGTTTATATTGGCTATACCAAATTTGATCCCACAGGTAAAGTCTTATGGTCTCTTGATTCACTATTAGGAGAGCATTCTGACGGTGTATGTGTGGGCGATTTCACTCTTTCAGGGAAACCCGATATGGTATTCATAGGAGGTAGCGATGACGGTGTATTACTGACAGACGATAAAGGTAAAATAGTTAAACACCATCGTGTCGGTCATGCACAGACTCCAGGTGTCGGACAGTTCAGACCTGATATTCCGGGTCTGGAATTATGCAACATAAATTTCTGGGGAGAGCCGGGCCTTATAACACTATACAACTCTTCCGGTGATGAGATAACAAACTTCGAGTTGTTTCATGCAGGTTCTCCGGTACAGCCTGTAAACTGGAGAGGTGACGGCACTGAATTTATATTCCTTACTCCCGATCATGCCGAAGGTGGACTTGTGGACGGATGGGGAAGGAGAGTAGTGATGTTTCCTGATGACGGTCATCCTTCACTCGCATGGATGGTGCATGACCTTACCGGAGACCCCAGAGATGAACTGATTGTATGGGACCTTGAATCAATTTGGATCTATACCCAGGACAAACCTTTTAAGGGAGAAAAAATATATAAGCCGATACGTCAGCCGCTTTATAACGAGTCGAATTATGCTAC
>CALMJY010000137.1 GCA_937864815.1 uncultured Bacteroidota bacterium | reverse complement strand
AATCAGATAATCAATTGTCCCGGCCACCCCTCCTTCAAAAGGAGGGGAAACTTTTTTATCAACCCCTTTTACATACTCTTGTCTTAGCTTGACGGCTATGCCCCTTTGGAGGATTTAATGGTGGATGCTTGTCGTTATTGGGTCAGTCTATTGTAATGCGAAAGAAATAGGTACCAAATAATATACACCGACTGTTTTTCCATCCTTTTTTGCAGGTTTTTCAAATTTTGGCAATGAACTTACTACTCTGAGAGCTTCGGCATCGAGAAGTGGATCTACACCTTTCAGAATCTCTGCACCGGAAACTGAACCATCCTTTTCAACCACAAATCTTACAATAATTTTTCCTGTGATGTTTTTTTTCTTTGCCTCCTCAGGATATTTGGTGTTGTTCACAAGGAAATTGATTATTTCCTGGTCGCCTCCCGCAAATACAGGCAATGAATCAACTTCTGTATAAACCATGTTTTCATCGGACCCTGGTTTTTTGTTATTACCGCATGAGGAAACAGCAAAAACTAAAACTAACATGGCAGAAAAAATAATCATAAAAATTTTGCGTCCCGGACTTCTGAATTGATTTTGTGTTTTCATTTTAATTGTATTTAGTGGTTAAATGCTAAAGTATTAGTTGTTTCAGCAAATATAGAACTAATATATTAGTTATACAACTAAATAATTAATTAAAATATAATAAAATGAAATTTTTTAAGAGGAATCCCGATTTTCTTTATTGCAGCCTGAAACTGATCGGTACCTCGTACCAGACAGAGACCGGCTTTCCGTCGTGAAATCCGGGTTCAAATCGTAATATTGTTTTAATTACCCTGAGGGCTTCAGCATCAAGATCGGGATCTATGCTTTCAATCACCTGATGTTCCTTCACATCACCCTTGCTGGTAACGCAGAACTTAACAACCACTTTACCCTGTATATTATTTTTTTTCGCATTTTCAGGGTACCGCATATTTCTTCCGATATACGTAAACAGGGCTTCTTCATTGCCTGGCAGAACAGGTATTTTTCCTGCATAGTTCCAGATTGTATCTGATCCTGTCATGGATGGTCTTGGTGGTAATGGCGGTGCCAGGCTGGGAGGAACATCTGATGCTGCACTTTTATTGTTATTCCTTCCACATGATCCTGTAACAGAAAGAATAGTAACCGAAAAAACAACTATCAGAGCTTTGAAAAGGATTTTCATGACACAGGAAATTATTATTATATGTATTATAGAAAGATACCTATCTGAGTGTAAAAGTAAGTGGAACCATATACCATGTTGGTACTGCTACTCCGCCTTGTCTGCCGGGAATAAATGCAGGAAGTGTGCTTACTACCCTGACAGCTTCTGCATCGAGATCCGGATCAACACCCTTAAGTATACTTATCCTGTCTACTCCTCCATATTCATTAACACAAAACCTTACAAGCACTCTTCCCTGTATACCGTTTTCCTTAGCTTGTTGAGGATAACGGGTATTAGCGGCGAGATATTTCAGCAATTCAGCATCGCCTCCGGGAAATAAAGGCATCTGTTCCACATTAACAAAGGGGGTAGTATTATATTCTTCTGATGAAGCAGAATAAGCATTTTCACCGTAAACGACCTGAACCTTGTTATTGCCTGCCGCTGAACCTGTTTTTTGTTCTGTAGAAGGTATATCTCTGTATGCTGATATAGCCAGAAAAAGAAATCCTGCAAAGGGTATTACTGCTACAAGTTTTAATGCAGCCAGGGTTGAAGAACGCTTTTTTGTCATCATTAACATTCTTTTCCTGACAAGCGATGGATTGGAAAAGCTGTTTGTAAGGTTAAATGCCTTTGTCCTGAAAACCTGGTTAAGAAGAAGTTCCTGATAACTTACAACAGGAATGCCGGAATTAAGACACTCCCTGTCTGCCTGGTATTCGTGTATTGCCCTGAGCGAGCGGTCGAAAAAATAAATCACAGGATTGAACCACTGAAAGGCCTTGATAAGCCCCATTAGGGTTATATCAATGAAGTGATTCATTCTCAGATGGTTTTTCTCATGTTTTATAATCTCCTCACTTTCTTCACAATTCAATCTTGAATTGATGAATATGTAACCCATTGCGGAGAATCCGGATGTATTAAAGCTGTGGAACCTGATGATCCTGCTGTCATCTTTTTTATGCCTGATTATCAACAGAAGCAGGCTGAGCAGATCGATAATTAATTTCAGGACCACTGTTGCCGCACCTATTATATATATAGTGGATATAAGCTCCGGAGTAACGGCATCTTTAAACCATATGCCCGATGGAATAGATTTGTCAGCGGTTGCCGTTATGAAAACCTCATTCAGCATTTTCCCTAAATACTGTATTTCAAGAGGTTTTGATGTATGGAGAGTTATCAACGGCATGAAAAGCGATAATAGTCCGGCTATAATGATATATGCCCTGTTTCTTCCGTATGATGTATCTCTGCTCAGAAATATGAAATATACCAGATAAAAAGCAGTCAGGTAAAGACCCGTTTTAACAGCGTATATAATCAAAGTGCTCATCTCATAGTTTTTTGCTTTTTCACTTCATTCTCCATGATTTTCATGATTTCCTCCATCTCCTTTACCGAAATGCTCTTTTCTTTTGCAAAGAAGCTTACCATCTTTTCAAAGGAGTTTGAAAAATAGTCGTTTACAAATGTTTTGAGATGTGATTTTGAGTAGTCGCTTTTTGAAATAAGCGGATAGTATTCATGTGTCCTTCCATATGCTTTATGTGTCACAAAACCTTTATCCTGAAGAATCCTTACAATGGTACTGACCGTATTATACGCAGGACTGGGATCGTCAAAATGTTCCAGGATATCCTTCACGAAACCCTTTTTAATCTTCCATAATACCTGCATCACCTGTTCCTCTGCTCTTGTAAGTTCTCTCATATTATCTGATCTTAATCTGTAACCAATATTGTATGTTATTATTATAGTCTCAAATATACAACGAAAAAATTAGTTAAGCAAGGAATTGCTGTATTTTTTTAGTCCTCTTAGTTGAATCATTTAAGACGGAATCAAAAAAAAGTGTATTTTTATTGCTTAATGATGATCTGTCAGGGGAAGAGTCGATGATAAAGACCGTAAAGAGAATAGGTATTTTTAAAGAGAATCTTAGAATTGCCATAAGGGCAATACGTTCAAACAGGGTAAGGACTGTCCTTACAATATGTATTATTGCCTTTGGAATTATGGCGCTTGTGGGAATCCTTACTGCTATTGATTCGATCAAGAATTCGCTTACGAATCAATTCACTATGATGGGAGCCAATTCGTTTTCAATAACATCAAGGGGAATGAATATCCAGATCGGGAAAAGTAAGTACAGGGCTAAAAACTTTTCCCGGATATCATACAGGGAAGCTGTAGATTTCAAGGAGCGATTTAATGAAGGGGCCTGGGTCTCAGTATCGGTATATGCTTCAAGCCTCGCTACGGTAAAGTATGCTTCGGAGGAAACAAATCCGAATGTGGCGCTTCAGGGTGTGGATGAGAATCATCTTACTGTTGCGGGATACGAGATAGAGACGGGAAGAAATTTCACCGCTGAGGATATTGGCATGACAAGACATTTTGTACTTATAGGCTCTGATATCGTCAGAGACCTTTTCCCGACAGGCCTTGATCCCTTAGGGCAGGTTATTACAGTAGCCGGAATGAAACTCAAGGTTACGGGTGTTTTAAAAAGCAAGGGATCAGGCATCGGAAATCCTGACAGGGTATGCTTCATGCCGGTAACTACTGCCCGGCAGTATTTTTCGCGCCCGAATATGTCCTTCAGTATCACGGTGATGCCTATGAATCAGGTTGATCTCGACGTGATGTCGAGTGAAGCAGAGGCAGTTTTCAGGATAGTAAGGAACCTCAATCCCCGCGACGAATCCGATTTCAATATCTCTAAGAGCGATAATATTGTTAAACTTTTGCTGGAAAACATAAAATATGTTACACTTGCTGCAACACTTATAGGGATAGTAACTCTGGTTGGTGCCGCAGTTGGTCTTATGAATATTATGCTTGTCTCGGTAACTGAAAGAACACGTGAAATTGGTGTACGGAAAGCTATCGGAGCCAAGCCGGTTACAATAAAATACCAGTTTCTTTTTGAATCTGTCCTTATAGGCCAGATGGGAGGTATTTTTGGAATCATACTGGGTGTTCTGATGGGAAATCTGGTGTCAACCATGCTAAAATCAAGCTTTGTTATACCATGGATCTGGGTTTTTACTGGTATATTTGTATGTTTTGTTGTTGGAGTCGTGTCTGGCTATGCCCCCGCTGTGAAGGCAGCCAACATTGATCCGATTGAAGCTTTACGGTATGAATAAAAATATCATGTTATGGAAAAACAGATAATACAGGAAGAGTTAAAAAATTGTCCGGGTATTACATATTATCCTGATTCTGATAAGCTTGAGCTTGTAGGGCGATCGATCCCGGAAAACCCGGAACTTATATTCAGGAGGCTTGATGAATGGATTACCGTACATTTTGATAAGAACAGCACTCTGAATGTTTCAATTCAGCTTGAGTATATCAATAGTGGATCATCAAAGTACCTGTATGAGATACTTAAACGTCTCACCGGATTTATTAAATCGGGCAACCGGGTAGAGATCAAATGGCTCTATGAAGAGGATGATGAAGCCATGCTTGAGCTTGGTGAACATTACCGTGATTCGGCGGGAATCCCCCTTAAGGTTGAAATGATAATATAGAAAAGTGGTCCTGGAAAAATAGAAAAGGGGTCTGATTTCAGACCCCTTTACATTTTATGCTGCAGAATGATTATTTTACAGTATTCATGTGAGCAATCATATCGAGAAGCTTGCAGGAATAGCCCCACTCGTTATCGTACCATGCAACAACCTTAACAAAATTATCATTAAGGGAAATGCCTGCCTCGGCATCAAAAATAGATGTGTGTGAATCACCGATAAAGTCGCTTGATACAACAGCCTCTTCTGTATAAGCGAGAATTCCTTTCAGCGGACCGTCAGCAGCAGCTTTCATTGCTTTTTTGATAGCATCGTAGCTGGCAGGTTTTTCGAGACGGCATGTAAGGTCAACAACAGATACGTTAAGCGTAGGCACCCTGAATGCCATACCGGTAAGTTTGCCTTTAAGTTCGGGGATAACTTTTGTAACAGCTTTTGCTGCACCTGTAGAAGATGGAATAATATTTCCGGCAGCAGCACGTCCGCCTCTCCAGTCTTTTTTCGAAGGACCATCAACAGTTTTCTGTGTAGCAGTGGTTGCATGGACAGTTGTCATCAAACCTTCAATGATGCCGAAATTATCATGAAGAACCTTCGTAATAGGAGCCAGACAGTTGGTTGTGCATGAGGCATTGGAAACTACCTGCATGTCGGCTGTAAACTTTTTATTGTTTACGCCCATTACAAACATTGGAGTATCATCTTTTGAAGGAGCTGACATTACAACACGCTTTGCACCAGCGGTTATGTGGCCCATTGCAGTTTCCTTGGTCAGGAACAGACCTGTACATTCCAGAACATATTCGGCACCAACTTCATTCCATTTAAGAGTGGATGGATCTTTTTCAGCAGTAATCCGGATACTCTGTCCGTTTACAATAAGCTTACCATCTTTAACTTCCACGTTCCCGTCAAATTTACCGTGAACAGTGTCATACTTAAGCATGTAAGCAATATAATCCACTTCGAGGAGGTCGTTTATTCCGACTATTTCTATATCGTTCCTCTTCAAGGCAGCCCTGAAGGCCAGACGGCCGATCCTGCCAAAACCGTTGATTCCTACTTTAATTTTTGACATATTATATTATTATATGGTTAATAAAACGATCACAAAATTAGTATTTTCAGAATAATAGTCAAAATGTTGGGCTAATCAATATTATTTTTTTCTTCTGAAAATATTGGAGATCTTATTTGATTCAGGATCAAGAGGATTCACTACCATGCCAAATCTGTAGCTAACAAAAAGTGAGAAAAAGATCGATTTATTATCTTCACTTGCCATAATGGGAATCTCCTTCAGATACGCACTTAGAGTGGCACCTACCTCAACAGCATGCAATACCTTGTCTTCCTTGCTGTATTCAAAACTGAATCCGCTCTTTGCATAAAGACCAGGCATTACCTTTATTTCACTGAATCCTTTTGTGAATGCAGCTCTTCCCCATATATCCTGGGGTATAGCAATATTAGTATTGAATTTCTCTTCCTTAATGAAGTACTCGGTAAGCGAAACCGGGTAAATTACCTTATAGTATATAGGTTTATAAACTGCCAGAACCGGTCCGCCGGAATAAAACAACCTGATTGATACACCACCCAGATCAGCTTTTTTGTAAAGTTCATGCTGACGCCCTATACTGGCCCTGAAATACATTGGAAAATTCAGCTTTCCGAAGACAAATGAAGTCCCCTGCGTATAAGGATTGGAAAGCTTATACTCTTTCGGATGTTTTATTGTTCCGAATTCGTATTCAATTATATTCTTGTTAAGATAATCGGTTCTCCTGGCAGTGCGGTAACTGAATCCTATACCATCAGTATTCAGCTGGATGCCAAAAGATTTTTCATTTCTGAAGAAAACTTTTTGCTGCTCGTTCAGGTCTCCCTGACCAGTAAGTGACATTGCTGCAAATAAAAATGCCACCGCTGATATAAGCAGCCTTTTCATAATCAGGTTATCTTATAAATTGAGGTGCCCCGGAGGCAATAACAAGATCAGACATTTCTGCCAGTCTGTTCCTTTTCAGCTTTTGAATAAGCCGGGCAATCCTTCTTACTGCAGGAACTGACAACCATAGCTGTAACAAACACAACAAGAAGTAAAGCAGCAAATTTTTTCATACAGAATTCTGTTATTAATTATTTACAAAAATAAACTTTTCATTCTAAAAACAATCTTCATGCCAAAAATAAAATTGACTATAAGTTTCGAATATTAACCTGCTATATTCAAAACTCCATATCTTAAACACCAAATTATATTATTTTGTTCATGATTATAACATTTTTTGTCTGTTTTTGTTTATAAGATATAAACATTATAAATGGAGATGAAAAAATATTTTATCATAGCAATAATACTTATCCTTATGAATGAAAATGCCAGTTCCCAGGAAAAAATCAAATATAACGACCTATCAAAGGAAGAATCATATATTATTGATAATAAAGGTACTGAGCGTCCTTTTACAGGAAAGTACAATAAGTATAAGGAAAAGGGTACCTATGTTTGTAAAAAGTGTGGTGCAGCCCTTTATCATTCTTCTGATAAGTTCGATTCTGAATGCGGATGGCCCAGCTTTGATGATGAAATAAATGGTGCAGTACGCCGTCTCCCTGATCCTGACGGTATCAGGACAGAAATTGAATGTGCTTCATGTGGCGGACATCTCGGGCATGTTTTTACCGGTGAAAGACTTACTTCCAAAAATGTAAGACATTGTGTCAATTCATTATCGCTTGATTTTGTTCCGGCAATTGTTGAGGCAGGAAGATACGGTACAGCTCTTTTTGCAGGCGGCTGTTTCTGGGGCGTGGAATATTTTCTTCAGAAAGAACCCGGTGTAATATCAGTAACCTCAGGGTATACCGGAGGAGTAGTTAAAAATCCTACCTACAAAGAAGTGTGCACAGGTAACACCGGCCATGCTGAAGTGGTCAAAGTAGTATACGATCCTCAAAAAACATCGTATGAAAAACTGTTGAAACTTTTCCTGGAAATTCATGATCCGACCCAGGTCGGAAGACAGGGACCAGACATTGGCGATCAGTACCGTTCAGAGATTTTCTATATGAATGAGGATCAGAAGAAGATTGCAGAAAAAAATCTGAATATACTGAAATCAAAAGGATTAAAGATAGCGACTGCTGTTACAAAGGCTACCGGGTTTTATGCTGCGGAAGAATATCACCAGGATTATTATTTCAGAAACGGGAAGGTGCCATATTGTCACGGATATGTGAAACGGTTCTGATAAATCAACCGTTTTAAGAATTTTTATGATAAAAAGATAGTTCTGTTTGTTTATTAATTCCCTAAACAATTACCTTTATCAGGTTTAATTGATTTGAGGGAGAAGCATGAAGTTATATACATATCAGAGCCGTTCGGCGAAATCAGGAACTAAAAGGCGGGGTCTCATTCTTGCAGGATTTTTACTGAGTCTGATTTTACTGAAATCAGGAAAGGCTTTAATGAATTATACATCATCCGATAAATATTGCATGTCATGTCATATTCATCCTCACGCCGACCAGAGCTGGAAATTATCAACTCATTATAATAATAAGTCAGGAACAATCGTTCACTGTACCCAATGTCATCTTCCCCCTGAAGGTGATGGTTATATTTTTGCAAAAGCTAAGCATGGATTCAAGGATGTGTACGGCTTTCTGTTTAAGGATAGCTCGGAAATCGACTGGGTGAGAAAGAAACAACTCGAAAATGCAAAAGGATTTGTTTACGAGAATTCATGCCTGAAATGTCATCAGAATCTGTTTCCTGTAACACTATCTGTAAAAGGTGGTAATGCCCATCTTGCTTATATATCAGGTAAAGAGCCTCTTCGCTGTATTAATTGTCATCTGAATGTTGGTCATTACGACAGGAATGCCATACATGCTCAGGATAGCAGCTTTGGTATAATAGCGTCAGCCAGTCAGACTGTATTTACGGAACCTGCAACGGTTGAGAAATTTGAAAATTTTACCGAAATGATTCCGGGAACATCTGTTTCATTCGATATGGTTGCAATACCCGAAGGGTCATTTTATATGGGAAGCAAAGCTGATGAACCATTGAGGGATGATGATGAAGGTCCGGTAAGGAAGGTAACTCTTTCAAAATTCTGGATTGCTGAAACCGAAGTTACCTGGGATGAATACCTGGCATTTTTCAGGGCTACCAGTTCTCAGGGAAGAACAGAAGGTCAGGTGGTCACAAAAAAGAATATTGATGCAATCAGTGGCGCTACACCTCCGTGGGGTGCTCCCGATCAGGGCTGGGGCAAAGGAAAAAGACCGGCTATTACAATGTCGTGGCATGCGGCTAATGTATATTGCCGCTGGTTGTCAAAAGTTACAGGAAAAAAATACAGGCTTCCAACTGAGGCAGAATGGGAATATGCCTGCAGGGGAGGTACTGAAACTCCATATTTCTTTGATGGTAATCCTAAAGATTTTACATCCGAAGGATTCCTTAAAAAGATTTTCGGACCAGATACAGCATTGATTGCATCAAGAGTTATTTATAAGGAAAACAGTTCTTCGAAAACATATGAACCGTCAGCTGTTACCGCTAACCGTTTCGGCCTGCTGAATATGTCCGGAAATGTTGCCGAATTCTGTCTTGACTTTTATTCACCTGATGCTTATAAAGCCGATACTCTGAGTCTTGTTAATCCGAGAGGACCTGAAGGAGGGCAGGAGCATGTAATTCGCGGAGGTTCATTTAAAAGTGATGCCAGGGATGTAAGAAGTGCTGCCCGCGACTTTACAAAAACCAAAGCCTGGCTGGTAACTGATCCCCAGATCCCTAAGAGCATCTGGTGGTACTCCGATTGTATCGATGTTGGTTTCAGGGTTGTTTGTGAAGCTGACAGCACTATGAAATAAGAAAAAGTTAGGGAAGGAGGTTCCCCTCCTTGGAG
>CALMJY010000136.1 GCA_937864815.1 uncultured Bacteroidota bacterium | reverse complement strand
AGTATTTCTGAGGTTTTGATTGCATCTTCACCGAATGTCTCATAAAAATCACCCACCCTGAAAAGTAGTATCGCATCAGGATGTTTTGTCTTGATGTTGTAATACTGCTTCATCAGCGGTGTTTCGACATACTTCGGAATCTCAGACATGAGGAAATTCTTGTGATGAGTTAAAATTTAATCAAATGGTATGAAACAAAGATACATTCCGGCTAATATTAATAAAAGAGAATGTTAATAATATTTACTTTTTAAAATGCCTGGAAATTTTTTATTTTTTGTTCTTAACCCTACCCCCAACCCCTTCCCTTAAACAGTAAGGGAAGGGGCATAACATTATGGAAATTCGGGTTTGGGCCCTCCCCTTATTTGTTTAAGGGGAGGGTGAGGGAGGGGTTTAAAAGACATAAGATGAGAACAATCTGCTTTATTAATCATTACAGATTGTCATTTGATTTATAATAAAGACAATTATCATTTATTCTGAAAACAGATTGTTTTATCTTGTGAAATTATTAACAGTAAGCTATATGAAAAAAGTACTGATCCTGGGTGCCGGTCTTGTCGTTAAACCAATGGTTGAGTATCTTCTGGAAAAAAAGATTCCTCTTCTGATAGCCTCACCGATGAAACAGCGTGCAGATGCAATAATCAACAGGAATCCTCTTGGCTCATCAGTCGACTGGTCAATGGATGATCCGGAAACTCTTGAAAAACTGATTGCTGAATATGACATTGTGGTCAGCCTTCTTCCCTATAAGTATCATGTGGATGTTGCCAGAATTTGTATCAGATATAAAAGATCACTTGTCACAACATCATATGTTCAGCCTGAAATGCGTCTCCTTAATGAACAGGCAAAAGCTGCAGGAGTATTGCTCCTTAATGAACTTGGACTTGATCCGGGTTTAGATCATATGACTGCAATGAAAATAATTGACTATATACATCTTAAAAAGGGAAAAGTAGAGGAGTTTTACTCCTTATGCGGTGCTCTTCCTGCTCCCGGATATGCTGATAATCCTCTCAAGTACAAGTTTACATGGAGTCCTAAAGGAGTTATACTGGCCAGCCGTAACAGTGCACTTTACCTGAAGAAAGGTAAAGAAACCTTCATAGATTCGGTAAATCTTTTCAAGGACAGGTTTGAATATAATTTCCCGGGTATTGGTGAGCTTGAAGTTTATCCCAACAGGGATTCTATTAGCTACAGGGATATTTACGATATACAGGAAGTTAAAACAATGTACAGGGGGACATTCCGTTACAGGGGGTGGTGTGAGACTCTGGATTTAATGAAAGGTATCGGAATGTTTGATGATACTCCGGCTGATTATGAAAGAATGAGCTATGCTGAATTCCTGGCAGAGAGGGCAGGCATCGAAAACAAAGACCTCAGAAAAAGCCTTGCCCGGAAATCAGGAATTGAGGAAACCTCCATCCCGATGCAGTCTCTTGACTTCCTGGGATTCTTTGATGATGAAAAGCTTCACTACCAGGAGACCACTCCGTTTGAGATCACATCCGACAGGATGATTAAGAAAATGATGATGCATGATAATGAACATGATGTTGTCCTTCTTCAGCATATCATTCTTGCATCATATCCTAACGGATCAAAGGAAGTAATCAAGTCTTCAATGGTTGATTATGGCACACCAGCCACAAATACTGCAATCGCAAGAACTGTTGCTCTGCCTGCTGCTATCGCTGTCAGACTTATTCTCGAAAATAAAATTATGCTTAGCGGTGTTCACAGACCTGTTCTTTCTTCAATTTATACTCCAATTCTTAATGAACTGCAAACACTGGGTTTAAGGATGGATGAGAATTATGGGTTGAATGAGCATGATATCATGATAAAAAAAGGCTGACACCCTGCAGGAATGATTATATCGCATAATTTACCTGCAGAGATGCCAATCCTAACTGATACTTCAATTATCAACCAAACCTCATATAATTGCTGCAAGCAAATTGATCCAATAATTTGATTATAAAATTATATCCTGAGTTAAGAGCAATTCAACCTTGTTTGTAACAGATAATAATCTTTTTGTAACACAGGTTGTAATATTCAAGTGATTGTTATTTGGAAATAGTTATATTCCTTTCTTTCCCGGAATAGGTGAGGATACTTATTCTTTTACAGTCAGCAGGAACAGATAAGTATCTCGATGATTGTGATAAATACCCTGAGCCGTAATAGAACTCTTGTTTTTGTATTGTACCATCCTCATATTCTATTTCAGCAGATGCATCAAAAGTGTTAAGTTTAAAATGTCTGTCATTCTGCATTACCTGAGAATACACTTTTAAGCTATCATCATTACTTGAAACAATAAATGCTCTTGTTTTATTTCCCAAAATAATACCAGCAATTGCTCTGGCATCACCATGTACATTAAATCCAATTTGATGACCTCGTTTTACTCCTACTTTATTATCTGAGTTCCATGAAATTAACCCTCCTGTTGAAGAAGCATAAGGTCCATCATCGATATTGTTTGAAAAGAAATTACCAACATATAGAATCTCTGTCCTTTTATCTCCATTAATATCATAACAGTAAGTACCGTAAATAGGAGAAAATTGACTTTCCAGTGGAAGAGGAATCAATATATATGTTCCATCCTTTTTCCTAATCATTAATGCATTATCTAATTTTTTTGCCTCCAAGCCAACTCCTTCTTGTGTTCCAATATCTTTTAATAATTGTTCTGAATTCGTCAATGCATAGGATAGATATGTATTATATTTTTTTGCTTTATTCGGGAAAGCAGATAAAAACTGACTTCTGGAAGCAATTGGGTAATAACCATCCACATATTTTTTAATCAGCAGAGGTTCTGATTTTCCACAGTTGTCATAATCTTTTGATACAATCCTTAAAGGATATGTTTCAGACGTATGGTAAGAATTATTTAAACCTAAATTACCTAATACATAACCAACTGACCCATTTTCTTCAAAGTATCCCGAACTTATGCTGTTCCACCACCCTTGAGTATTATTTAATCCGCAATTTTCAGTTCTATTAATGAACTTCCTATCAATGTTTTCAAACACACTGACTGGTATCCATTCACCGGCGACAATTAAGTCTACCACTCCATCATCATTAAAATCGGTCCACAAGGCTGAGGTAACCATTCCGATGAATTTTAGTCCCGGAGCCTTTTCATCAGTAACATCTATGAACACTCCATTCCTGTTTTCTAAAAGATAGCTCTCTGGTTTTTTTGGATATTGCCAAGGAGAAATTCTTCCACCAACAAACAAATCCAGATCATCATCTTTGTCAAAATCGGCAGCAGTAACTACACTACCGCTTGAGTTTATTTTAGGTATATGGTCTTTTGTTTTGATATATTTTCCACTCCCAATATTTTCATAAAGACGATGATTATAGGAATTTGAGTAAACACTGGCATAATTGCCCCCTGACACAACATATAAATCTAGATCCCCGTCGTTATCATAATCAAAAAAAAGGGCGCCCATATCTTCATAATCTTTATCGAAGGGAAAATCTTCCGAGCGGAAGATGCATTTAGATGTCTGAAAAAAGAGCTTTGCTGAGAATCCCTTAGCTCCACCAATGAATATATCCTCCAAACCATCATTGTTTATGTCACCTACAGCTATAACCGGTCCAAGCTGGGAGTACTGTCGAGGAAGCAAAGGCTGATCATACAGGTCCTGATATACATTTTCGATATGCCTGTATCTTATGTCTAATTTTTTTGATATCTCATTAAAAAGCAATGAATCATTTTGTTTAATGGGAATGGCAGAATTCCTTTTAATAGAAGATTGATAATTAGCAATATAAGTCCTGTCCACTCCTAATTTAAGTTGAATAGTCATTCTTCCATCGGGCCATAAAACTATCATTGAATCAATCATAGTACAACTGCCGGTACCAAACAATGCATTCTTTTCAACCGTTGACATATACCCCCGGAATGGATTATTTTCAAAATACTGCAGTTTGCCTTCACAGAAGATACTTATTTTGGAACCTAAACCAGCTCTATTATTAGATGGCCCAACCAGTCGGATTTTGATAAAATGATTGTTTTTTCGGTTAGAGTTATTTTCATATATAGATGCATAATCATCAACATTATTTATAATAATTTCATTATCCCCATCATTATCCAGATCAGCAAATGCAGCTCCATTTGAAAAAGATTTTTCATTAAACCCCCATTCGGAAGAAACATTGCTAAAGGTCAGGTCTGTATTGTTTCTAAAGATATCACTAGTGTCCGACTAAAATAATAAAAAGAGGGGTACTCCCCAAAGGTTTCCC
>CALMJY010000135.1 GCA_937864815.1 uncultured Bacteroidota bacterium | reverse complement strand
CTGATAATTGTTCGGATATTACCTGAAGTGTTTTTGTTTTCCCGGTACCGGTTGCACCTGCAATCAGGCCATGCCTGTTCATTGTCCGCAATGGAATAATGACATTTGCTCCGGGAGCAACCAAACCATCAACCATAGCGCAGCCAAGCATTAAATAATCACCTGAGCAGGAATATCCGTCATTTATGTGTTTTGTAAAAACCCCTGTCTTATTCATATAACCTGGAATAAATATTAGTTTACAAATTATGGTGATGCAATTTAACTGTTACTGTCCAGATTTCCATGGTATGGTTAAACAGAATGCTTCATTTTTTGTTTACCTATGGAAATACTAATATTTCTCAATTAACTAAACATTTCATCTTTGTTTGATGTTTGTTCGACAGCTGCAAACCATTAATTTTTAGTGAAATACTCTGTGAATTTATTAACATATAGTTGAAAAAATGAAAATAATCACAACTATTCTGGTTATTTTATTCTGTGGAATTTCATCAGTTACTTATGCCCAGGTAACAGAAACTGAAAAAACACTGCGGACTCAAAGTGCAGATACTACACAAGGTTGGAAAACCGGCGGAGTAATTGGTTTCAATTTTGCCCAGACATCACTTACCAACTGGGCTGCCGGAGGTGAAAACTCACTTGCGGTCAACGGTATCTTCAGCGGATTTGCCAACTACAAAAAAGGAAAATCAGTATGGGACAATTCCCTTGATATTGGGTACGGACTTCTTAAACAAGGTGAAAAAGACTTCAAGAAAACAGATGACAAAATTGACTTCCTTTCAAAATACGGACAGGAGGCTTTTAAAAATTTCTATTATGCTGCTCTTTTTAATTTCAGATCACAAATGACAACAGGGTATAGTTATGCAGCTGATGATTCCAAAACAAAAATATCCAATTTCTTTGCACCTGCATATATTACACTTGCATTAGGTCTCGATTACAAACCCGACCCGTATTTCAGCGCCTTTTTTGCTCCGCTAACAGCAAAATTCACCTTCGTGACCGATGAAGATCTTTCAAGCCTGGGAGCATTTGGGGTAGACCCCGGGGAGACACTGAAAAGTGAAATTGGTGGTTACATCAGGGCAATCTACTCCAAAAATGATTATAAAGCTGAAATACTTAAGAACGTTTCGTTCACAACCAAAATAGACCTCTTTTCAAACTATATTAATAACCCTCAAAATATAGATGTTAACTGGGAAACACTTATTGCATTCAAGGTAAATAAATACCTGAATGTCAATTTCAACACACATCTGATATATGATGATGACATCTTCATAAAGAATGACAAAAACGGTAATGGTACTTTAGAGATTGGTGAAGGATCAAAATCATTAGTTCAGTTCAAAGAGATATTCGGGGTGGGACTTTCATTTAAGTTTTAGCACGATTGCAGAAAATTTAGTTTTCATATTCAAACGAGGGAGTCTTATAAGTCGCTTTTTACCCCCATCCCCCATAGCCTTCAACCTAAGGTCAGTTTTTGCAAAATAATAAAGGGTTTAAGTTTCCCCTCCTTTTGAAGGAGGGGTGTCCCGACCTTTTGGTCGGGACGGGGTGGTTGATTATTTATTCGGTCCTTCCATCTAAGTCCCTATAAATAACTAAAACCTCTTCACATAAAGTTGTGAAATCCTTTGGACCATCTCATGGGACAGAAGCAATTCTGGAATTGTTTTCAGATTCAAAACAGACTAGATTTTCATGCCACTGAAAATTTAAAATATAAGAAATTGAAAGCCCCCAAAATAGGAGGGTATTTTCCAGGTAAAATCAACCACCCCGGCCGGGAAACAAACATTGTAAATATCAGATAATCAACAGTCCCGGCCACCCCTCCTTCAAAAGGAGGGGAAACTTATAATACATCAATTCAGTTTATAATTTTCTTAACTTGACGGCTATGCCCCCTGGGGGATTTAGGGGTGAATTTAAGAAACCAGACTTTTTATACTCTCTCTTTTGTTTTTCTGTAGAAGCCTCTGATGAAATTTATTTATATTACTGCTAAATTTACCTTAGTATAAACAGAAATATATGAAATCCATTTATCCGGCCCTCATCCTTCTCTTTTTAATTATTTCTTCATGCTCAACCGTTAATCAATCTGCACTTAAGATCCATCAGATTAAATGTAATGGTATTGAAAATCCTGCCGGAACAGGAAAGATCCCGGACTTCAGCTGGATTCTGACTTCAGACCTGCATCGACAGA
>CALMJY010000134.1 GCA_937864815.1 uncultured Bacteroidota bacterium | reverse complement strand
ATATGATATTAGACGGACAATTCCCGGTTGAAATACTTATGGAACACCATCTTGCAGGCAATATGGAAAAATATCCGCTGATAGTCATCCCTGAATGCAACTACCTGGAACCGGCCTTTCATGATGAACTGTTAAAGTATTTAAATAACGGCGGAAACATACTCGTGATAGGATCAGAAACTGCAGAGTTGTTTAAAGATGATCTTGGGATTCTGGCACTTGAGCAACAGGAACCCAAACCAGAGTTTATTGCTGCCGGAAACAGAATAGGTGCAATACGGTCGGCTTATGCCAAGGTAACTCTGGATAAAGAATCAGAAGTGATATCAACATATTTCAATGGAAGCGACTTTGCTCAAAAAGGTGAAGTGATAGCTTCATCATCAAAGAAAGTTGGAAAGGGTAAAATAACAGCCATCTATTTCAATGCCGGATCAGCATATACAGAATACAAATCACATATTCTGAGAGATTACATAAGTCAGCATATAGAATCGATGTATTCCGAACCAATTGTAAAAGTAACAGGATCAAACCTCGTACATATTACTGTCAATAAGGTTAATGACAGAACTTACGTAAACCTGATTAATGCATCCGGCGATCATAATACGAAATCTGTTATAGGCTATGATGAAATTCCTTTTCTACGCGATCTTAAGGTGGAAATAAATACCTCAGGTCAGCCAGCTAAGATCATTCTTCAGCCTGAAGGAAAAGAGCTGGCAGTCGATTTTCAGAAAGGAATATCTAAAGTTCTGGTTCCAGAGCTGCAGATACATTCAGTACTCGAGGTAATTCCATGAAACCTTTATTTTACCTTCAAAAATAGCCGAAATCGCATTTCAGCTGATCAGGCAGAATTTGTATTTATTATCACTGGTTTTGAGAATGATTCAGAAAAAAATAAACGATCTCTGAAATATAAAAAAGAAGGAAATGATAACCAGGAGAGATTTTTTAAGGACTACAGTGTCTTCTGCAGCAACTGTTGCACTTGCAGATGATGCTGAAAGTATTTTTAAGGTGATGGATAAATCAAGTGCTCCATTCAACATTATGAAGGAGGCATTAAAATACAGGAAGATAAATTCACATGAGCATGTTGGTCTTTCCGGGACAATTGAATTCCAGATTGAAATGGCTGACAGACTTGGATTTGAGATGATAGTGGTTTCAAAGATTATCTCTGCAGATTCAAACTCCAAAGCCACTCCTTATGAGGTAAGGGCATGCAATGATGAGGTTTTAAAGGCGATAAAAAAATACCCCGGACGATACCTGGGATGGTGCTTTGTAAATCCAACTTATACTAAGGAGTCTCTCGAGGAAATAAACAGATGTATTGGTGAAGGAATGATAGGTCTTAAGGTATATAACCAGGTTAAAATAAATGATCCCCTCTTCTACCCTGTTATTGAAAAAATGATCAGCCTGAAAATGATAATCCTGATGCATTCTCACTGCGGACTGGGTGTTGGCGGCAAACGGACCAAATATGGTAATATCCAGCCGAACTCCTCTGTTCCTGAAGATTTTGCAGAAGCTGCACAGAGATACCCTGAGGCGATGTTCCAGTATGCGCATACCGGCGGTGGTGGTGACTGGGAATATGCCTGCAAAATGCTGGGGAAATACCCTAATGTTTATATCGATACTTCTGGTTCAAACAATGAAGGTGCAATGGTTGATTTCACAGTCGGCCATTTCGGGGAAGACAGGGTCTTTTTTGGAACAGATGGTTCATATATCCAGGGTGTTGGAACAATACTTTCCTCAAGACTTACTGAACCTCAGAAACGAAAGTTATTCTTTGAAAACTTCAATGAGATTCTGAGAAAATCGGGGAATAATATCATTTGATACTATGCAGAAAATTGCCGCTATAATACTTGAAAATGATAATGGTGAATTTCTTCTGGCGCTACGTGACAATAAATCGTGGATCCCTTTTCCAAATCACTGGGACCTTATTGGCGGACATGTTGAGGAAGACGAAACTCCGGAGGAAGCAGTAAAAAGAGAGTACAGGGAAGAGCTTGGCCTGGAATTAATTGATTTTGAGTTTTACAAAGAGTTTGAATGTATGAATGGCGATGCATTCGAAAATATCAAGTTTATCTATACAGGCAAAATCAACCTGCCTGTTGAGGAAATAACACTTTTGGAAGGACAGTATGTGAAGTATTTCAAAAAAGAAGAAATTCCGGATGTTAAATTTGCCAACATAATTAAATCAATAGTTCTGGAATATATAAATGAAAAAAAGGTTCCTTAAAATTTATTGTATAACCACTAAGAAAGAGTTATCTCAATGAACCCCTTTTTAAATCCACCCCTAAATCCCCCAGAGGGGGACTTATTGTAAATCAGTGAATTTGAAGCCCCCCTTGGGGGGTTTGGGGGTATAAAGGGGCATTTGATACGGATCTTCCTTTGTTGCTTAAATTACTTAACTATGAAACTGCAAGCTTTTAGTCTTCTCCTAATCCTTTCTGTCATCTCCTGTACTTCGGAGAAAAGAATCAATCTGCCCCCTGATTCGGTAAACCTTAACTTTACCGACCTGTCCAAAACATGGGATGAAGGCATTCCGCTTGGTAATGGGATGTTGGGCGCCCTTATATGGGAAAAGGATGGAAAACTCAGATTCTCATTAGACAGAGCTGATTTATGGGATCTTCGTCCGATGGAGAATCTTGACAAGCCTGAATGGAGATTTTCATGGGTAAAAGAACAATGGGAGAAAAATACTTATCAGAATGTTCAGCAGATGTTTGATGCTCCGTATGACCGGAATCCCGCTCCATCAAAAATTCCGGGAGGTGCGATTGAAATAAATACCTCTTCATTTGGAAAAGTAATATCTGCCGGACTGGATCTTGAAACAGCTGTCTGTGATATAAACTGGGACAGCGGAATTGCAATGCAGGCTTTCATCAATGCGGAAAAGACCAGCGGATGGATCCGTTTCTCCGGACTTGAATCAAACCTGGCGTTTGATCTTCTCCCGCCTGCTTACACTGTTCCGGGCGATTCAGCAAACGACAACTCACATTCAGGTCAGGACCTCAGGTTGCTGGGATACCCTCCCGGAGAGATGTGGGTGGAACAGAATCATTTTATGTATATTCAGGAAGGATGGGGCGGATTCAGGTATCAGATCAGCCTCAGGCATAAGGAAGAAAAGGGAACAACCGAGATATGCTGGAGTATCAGTTCTGAATTTCCGGGATGGGAAAAGAAGGACCCTGCATCGGACCAGACTGCTTTATCAATGAAAGAAGGTTTTTCAGAAGAATTAAATCTGCATAAAGAATGGTGGCATAATTACTGGTCAAAATCATCAGTTTCGGTTCCTGATACGGTATTGCTTAAACAATGGTATCTGGAAATGTATAAGCTCGGTGCTGCTACCGGTAACGGAGCTCCTCCAATATCACTTCAGGCAATCTGGACTGCAGATAACGGTAAGCTCCCCCCCTGGAAGGGAGATTTCCATCATGACCTTAATACACAGCTGAGCTACTGGCCTGCCTATTCATCAAATCATATGGATCAGGAACAGGGATTTATTGACTGGCTTCAGAAAAACAGGTCTGAATTTGAAAGGTACACTCAAAATTACTACCAGGTAAAGGGACTTAATGTTCCCGGAGTCACTACTTTGACCGGACAACCAATGGGCGGCTGGATCCAATACTCCTTCGGACCAACGGTTTCAGCATGGCTTGGCCATCATTTTTACATGCACTGGCGATATACAATGGACAGGAATTTCCTGGAAAAAGAAGCTTATCCATGGATCAGGGATGTGGCTCAGTTTCTTGATGAACTCTCTGTAAAAGAGGCTGACGGAAAAAGGAAATTGCCGCTGAGCTCCAGTCCTGAAATTTTCAATAATTCAAGACAGGCCTGGTTTGATCAGACAACTAATTTCGATCTCGGACTCATCAGATGGACATTTGATAAAGCCTCGGAACTTGCTTCAGAACTTGGAAAAACCAATGAAGCAAAAAAATGGAAGGAAATACTTTCGCAATGGCCCGATTATGATATTGATGCGGAAACAGGATTCACCTTTATCAAGGGCATTCCATACAATGAATCACACCGTCACTTTTCTCATCTCATTGCATTCCATCCGCTTGGCAATGTCGACTGGTCGAAGGGAAAAACTGATCAGGAGATTATTAAATCAACAATTAAAACGCTCGACAGAATTGGCCCCGACTGGTGGTGCGGTTACTCTTACAGCTGGCTTGGCAACATAAAAGCCAGGGTTTTCGATGGAAAAGGAGCTTCTGAAGCTCTGAAGACATTCTCACAATGCTTCTGCCTTAAGAACAGTTTCCATGTTAACGGCGACCAGACAAAATCAGGAAAATCAAAGTTTGTCTACAGACCATTCACTCTTGAGGGAAATTTTGCTTTCGCCTCAGGTTTACAGGAAATGCTGCTGCAGAGTCATTCAGGAGTAATCAGGATTTTTCCGGCAATTCCTGATACATGGAAAGAGGTAAGTTTCAACAGGATGAGAACTGAAGGTGCATTCCTTGTCTCAGCAAAAATTGAAAAAGGAGAGATAAGGCAAATTGAAATTGAATCGGAAAAGGGAGGTGAATTCAGATTATTCAATCCATTTTTTTCGGAAGAATATACAGTCTCTTCTCCCTATGAATTGAATAATAACATCTTCATTATCAAGACAGAGCCCGGACAAAAAATTAATTTTGAAAAATAGCAGTTATGTTAAGAAAATTAAATGTTGCCATTATCCTGTATGTAATTTCTGATCTGATTTTGTCTGGTCAGTCATTTACCCTGAAATCGCCTGATAACAGCCTGGCTTTCAATCTGAAAAATGATAAAGAATTAGAATATTCATTTACATTCAGAGATAAAGTAATAATAAATCCTTCAATACTCGGATTTGAATTCAGGGATGAAAATCCTATGACAGGAAATTATGTGGTACTTGATCAGCAGAACGGCGAAGTAAATGAATCATGGATCCCTGTTGTCAAATCAAAGCATTCTGAAGTTCTGAATAATTACAATGAGCTTACCCTGTCACTCAGGGAGAAGGGTGACCCGGGAAGGTTGATGTATCTTTATATCAGGGTTTATAATGATGGTGTCGCATTCAGAACCAGGCTTCCGCGGGGGGCTAAAGTCGGCGACAGGGAGATTGTTAAAGAATTAACAACATTTTCAATACCGGGCGATCCTAAAGCATGGATTGTGGAATATGGTACCTATGCAACATCAAATGAAGCAGAATTTTTTGAACGCCCGCTTAGTTATGTAAATGAAAAGACTATAGCAGGAATGCCATTCCTGATGGATTATGGCAATAATTGCTGGGTAGCAATTACTGAAGCAAAGATCGAAAACTATCCTGCATTCTATATAGGCACAAACGGTACAAAGGGAAATCTGACAACTAAACTTGTGCCGATCCCTAGAGAACCTGAAACAGGTGTAAAAGCAAGGTTCGATGATGAAGTTTATACTCCCTGGAGAGTAATAATGGTTGGTGATAATCCGGGAACCCTTATAGAATCTGAGATCATTCAGAACCTCAATGATCCCTGTGCCATTAAAGATCCTTCCTGGATAAAACCCGGAATGTGCGCCTGGGACCATTGGTGGAGCGGTGAAGTCAAAATGGAGATGCCGATCATTAAACAATATATTGATCTGGCATCAGCAATGGGCTGGCCATATATGTTAGTAGACTGGCAGTGGTATGGAAAATTTAATTCACCAGAGGCCGACATTAAGAAATGGGCTCCACAGATCAGCATGCCGGAAATAATCGAATATGCCGGAACAAAAGATGTAAAGATCATTGTATGGCTGTATTCCAGCGATGTCAACAGGAATTCTGCATATAAATCAGCATTCCCCTTATATAAAAAGTGGGGTGTGGCAGGTGTTAAGATTGATTTCATGGATCGCGATGATCAGCAGATGGTTAACTGGTATCACGATATTATCAGGTGTGCAGCAGAAAATCAGTTATTGGTCGATTTCCACGGAGCCTATAAACCAGACGGGATAATAAGAACCTGGCCCAACATGATAACCCGTGAAGGAGTTATGGGAAATGAATATTACAAGTTCTCCGACAAGATGAGTCCGGAACACAATGTTAAACTGGCCTTCACAAGAATGCTTGCCGGACAGATGGATTATACACCGGGTGGTTTTTTAAATGTAACTCGCGAACAATGGAAACAACAGGTGCCTGCACTGGTGTGGAATACCCGCGCTGCCGAACTTTCGAAATTCGTTATTTATGAAAGCCCGTTGACAGTCGTCTGTGATCACCCAGATAATATTCTCAATCAACCGGGTGCGGATTTTCTGAAAATCGTTCCTACTGTATGGGACGACATTAAATTTCTCGGAGGTTATCCGGGTGATTGGGTCGCCACTGCAAAACGCAGCGGTGAAAAATGGTTCATTGGTGTTATGAATAATAGTATAGCTAAAACTGTTGAGCTTGACATGGGCTTCCTTCCCGAAGGAAATTACAAAATGGAGTCCTGGAGCGATACAAAAAAATCTGATTCTGAACCCAAGGATTTGAAAAAGGCTGTATTGCCGGTCAAATCTCCCGGGAAGTATAAAGTAACCATGTCAAAAAACGGAGGATTTGTGGCTGTAATTTACAGATAGGATATTTTATTCAACACTATCTTTTTTTAACCACTGAGTAACACGGAGTTGGCACGAAGTTACACTGTTTTGAACTCTATGTAACTCCGTGGTTAATATTGTTTTACAATATTTATTTATCTATTTTTATGTCTTCTAATGTTAATCTGAAACAATTGAAAAAGGAATACAGAAAGACAAATCAATTCCTGCTACCTGACATTAAACCGAAAAATTCTGAAGGCAGATATGATATTTACCCTTCATTCAGACTTGAAAAGGATCTGATATCAGAAGGATTTGAATCACTTGCCGGAGAAATTCTTAAACATAAGAATGTTACAATTGATGGTTATGGAGGAGTATTCTTTGATGATTTCAGGGAAAAGCTGGAGAAAGTATTTATAAAATCCGGTATTAAGTGTTCATGGAAGAACAGTGAGGATTGTATCAGGACACCCGTAGAAATCAGTAATCTTGTTGCTCCGTTTACCGGAGGTGATGATCCATTGTTCGGAAAAAGAACCAGTCTTGTTCTGGAGGATTTTTTCGACCCCGGGAAATTAAAAAATCTAACCTCAGATCAAAATGCTGATATCAGTATAATTTACGGTATCGGAGCCTCTCTGGCCGGATGGCCGGGTTTACTTGTTTACATCGATATTCCAAAAAATGAGATCCAGTTCAGATCCAGGGCAGGCAGCATAACCAATATCGGTGATTTCGCACCTTCTGATCCTAAGGTGATGTACAAGAGGTTCTATTTTGTTGACTGGATAGTACTCAATAAGCACAAAAGAAATCTTCTCCCATTATTAAACATAATTGTCGACGGGCAAAATCCTGATAATCCTAAATGGATATATGGCGAAAAACTGCGCAAAGCCCTGAATGAAATGGGTCACAACATTTTCAGGGTAAGACCATGGTTTGAGCCGGGAGCCTGGGGAGGCACATGGATAAAAGAGAAGATTTACGGGCTGAATAAGGATGTCCCGAACTATGCCTGGTCATTTGAACTTATTGTTCCTGAAAACGGACTCCTTTTTGAAAGCTCGGGAAAGCTGCTTGAAGTCTCTTTCGACTTTTTAATGTTCCAGGAATCACAAGCCATACTCGGGGATTGCTACGAGAGATTTGGGACTGAATTCCCGATCAGATTCGATTTTCTTGACACATTTGATGGAGGAAATCTTTCAGTTCAATGCCACCCAAGGCCCGGATATACAAAGAATCATTTCGGGGAAGATTTCACCCAGGAAGAGACATATTACATTCTAGACACTAAAGATAACGCTTGTGTTTATCTTGGTTTTCAGGATGATATAGATCCGGAAAAATTCAGGGAAGAACTTGAAACAAGTCTTTCAGAAAAGATACCTGTTAAAATTGAAAAGTATGTGCAGAAGCTCACTGCTGCAAAACATGATCTTTTCCTTATTCCTTACGGAACGGTCCATGGTTCCGGAATAAATAATCTTGTACTTGAAATCAGTTCAACACCCTATATTTTCACTTTCAAGATGTATGACTGGCTTCGTCTGGACCTTGATGGCAGGCCCCGCCAGCTTACAATTCAGAGAGCAATGGAAAATCTTTTCTTTGACAGGAAAGGAAATTATGTTAAAGAGAAACTCATTTCAAAACCTTATCTTCTGGAAGAGGGCGATGACTGGAGACTTTATCATCTCCCCACTCATGAGAAACATCTTTATGATGTGCACAGGTATCATTTTATGAACAGAATTGAAGTCAGGACTGACAATAAGTGCCATGTATTAAGCCTTGTGGAAGGTGAGAGTATTTTTGTTAAGTCCCATGGAGGAGTAAGTCAGCGATTTAGTTATGCTGAAACCTTTGTCATCCCGGCTGCAGCAGGTTCATATAAAATTATAAATGAGTCATCCTGTGAAGCAATTTTAGTAAAAGCTTTTGTTAAATAATCCTGAATCAACAAACTGCCATGGACCGGCGAAAATTCATAACAAACAGTCTGATAGCAACAAGCGGATATTCATTTACACAGAAACTTCATCCTTTGATGACTGTTGATTCAATTACTGAAAGTGAAAAACCGGTAGCCGGTAGCCGGTCGCCTGCAGCCGGACTATATGAAATATTCCAGAGCCCGGAACTGAAATATCATCCGTATATACGCTGGTGGTGGAACGGAAATAAGATTGAGGCGGAGGAACTGATCAGGGAATTAAGACTATTAAAGGCTGCCGGAATTGGTGGTGTGGAAATAAATCCTGTTGAATTTCCGACCCGCTATGAAGGGGATGATCTTGGAAGACCTTCAGTCAGGTGGCTCAGTGAGGAATGGATCGATTTGCTTAAGCTTGTTTTCAATGAAGCCAGATCGCTGGGAATGGTTTGTGATCTGATTGTAGGTTCGGGCTGGCCCTTCGGATCTGAAAGTCTTCAGGTATATGAGAGATCGGAGGTTGTGGTTATATCTGTTAAAAAATTAACAGGACCGATTGACTATGAAATCTCAAAGTTTGAACTGTTCAGGGAAGCAGATCCTGCTATAAGCTCCCCGTTTCCCGGGAGAACTATGGAACTATTATCTCTTCATCTTGCTCCTGATCCTCTGGAAACGATTGATCAGGCGAAACCTCTGAAGCTTGATCATGAAAATGAGACAATAAGGATTAATATCCCAAAAGGCAAATTCACACTTATTGGACTTGTAAAAATCAACGGATTCATGCAGGTCATTAACGGGGCTCCGGGTGCAACCGGTCCTGTTCTGGATCATTATAACAGCGAGGCAGTAAGGAAATATCTGAATAGAATGTCTGATACAATTGAAAAAAGAACCGGCCCGTTATCTGATCATATAAGAGCTCTGTTTACCGACAGCATGGAACTTGAAGGTGCAAACTGGTCATCCGGAATGAGAGAATATTTTTTAAAGAGAAACGGTTACGATATTCTTCCATATCTTCCGTTCCTTCTTTTCAAAACCGGATCAATGGGAAATGTATCCGACTTCAGATATGGTGTAACATTATCACCTGACCTTGAAAGAAAAATCAACCGGATAAGATATGATTTTGAGCTTACAAAAGCCGAAATGCTGAGAGTTAACTTTACAGAAACCTATCTCGGCTGGTGCAAAAACCTTGGTGTTAAATCAAGGGCTCAGGCGTATGGCCGGGGATTATTCCCACTGGAGAGCAGCTTTGGATATGACATACCGGAAGGTGAATCCTGGACCATGAACTGGCTTAAGCATAAAATAGGTGAAGAGATGCCGGAGAGCGATTACCGCAGGGGAAGGGCCTATACCATGGTAAATAAATATGTCTCATCAGCAGCACATCTGAAAGGGAAGAAATTAGTAAGCTGCGAGGAAATGACCGACACTTATACAGTTTTCAATACATCACTTGAAAACCTGAAGACAGGAAGTGACCAGTCAATCATATCCGGAATCACACATTCAATATTTCACGGATTCAACTATTCTCCTCCTGAAGCCCCTTACCCCGGATGGATCAGATATGGCGCCTACTATAATGAGAAAAATACATGGTGGCCCTGGTTTAACATATTTAATGAATATAAGGGGCGATTATCTGCTCTTCTTCAGAATGTTATGATGTATGCATATATTGCAATACTGCCTCCTCTTGATGATATGTGGAGCCTTACCGGGGCACCAATGGAACCTTTCCCTTCTATAACTCATGTGGATTACTTCACCCTCATATGGGAAGCAATCAACAAGAATGGAAATGGCTGTGACTACATTTCACAAAGTGTTATAAACGATGCTGAAATGAATTCCGGATTTCTGCATTACGGACCAAGAAAATATAATACTCTATTTCTTGTTAAAGTTGATTCATTGAATCCTGAAACAGCAAAAAAACTATATGAATTTGTCCGGACAGGTGGTCGTATATTCTGTATTGAATCGTTGCCATCAGCATCCCTGGGATACAGAAATTATGAGGAAAAAGACCGTGCTGTTAAGGAGATCGTTGAAAAAATGAAAACCTTCCCTGACAGATTTATTCTATTGGAAAAACCTGAAAAAGATTTTATCGGATGGTATAAGGGGCTTCAGAAAAAATATGGAATTAATCCGTATATTAAGATTGAAAAGCCAGATCCCTTTGTTATGCAAAACAGGTACACAGGTAACGATGGTTCTGAAGTGATATACCTGATCAATTCACATATTCATAATTCTCACCAGACACACATATCATTTTCACAGGAAATTACCGCGAACAAATATGGATGGATATGGAATCCGGAGACAGGAGAAAGATTCAGGATCAAGCTCGACAAAAACAACAGTATTCTTCTCGATATGGGCCCTGCTGAATCATTCTTGTTTGTCTTTGATAAAAATAAAAAAGGTGAAGAATGGAAACAGGTTCCATCCAAGGGAAATAATGAAGTAATTCTGGATAATGGGTGGAATGCTGAATTTACTCATTGCCGCGACAACTCTGTCAGATCCGCAAATATTGATACATTAAAAGATCTGAAGGATTTGCCTGAACATGTCAGTTTTGCAGGTACTGTTAAATATTCTGTCACCTTTAGTATTGAGGACAGTCCGGAAATAAGATCATACATTAATCTCGGAAAAGTATACGGCCTTTGTTCAGTAAAACTGAATGGGGATGACCTCGGAACAAAATGGTATGGAAGAAGAATTTTTGATCTCAGGAAGCACTTAAAAATAGGAAGCAACAAAATTGAAATTTCCGTTGTAACTTCAATGGGAAACTATATGAAATCACTGACTGACAACCCAATAGCACAATACTGGACAAATGAAAAAAACAAGGTCCAGCCACTTCAGTCTATGGGATTGATCGGACCGGTAACCGTATATTAAGAAATTATTGACCTGCCAGGCTCCCCTCCAGGGAGGGGCCGGGGGTGGGTTTAGACATTTAAAAAACTCCATCATGAAAACCAGCAAACTTTTTGTGTTATTAGTGATTTTAACACTATCTCCACACCTCCAGGCCAAAGACTACAACGCCTCCATGTTCGGTATTAAATCGAACGGAACAACAATGAATACCAATTCAATCCAGAAAGGCATCGATTACATAAGTGAAAACGGAGGAGGCAGGCTCGTCTTTTATGTCGGCCGCTACCTGACCGGAACAATCCACATGAAATCGAATGTAACTATCCAGCTTGAGGAAGGCGCAATCCTTGTTGGTTCTCCGAATCCTCTTGATTATGAGTTCATATCTAACTGGACTGCCCTGATATTCGCACATAATGTCAGCAATATAGGCATTACCGGCAAAGGAGTTATCGACGGACAGGGCTTTATTGTTGCTACCAACCTGGTGGAACTGATTCATAACGGTATTATTAATGATCCGCTTAAATATGACAGACCCTGGGAAGGCCGGAGACCTCAGAATATATATTTCAAAGGTTGCAGAAATGTGAAAATACAGGGTATCATGCTAAAAGACCCCGGGAGCTGGAATCAGCAATATGACCAGTGTAAAAATGTAATTATTGATGGAATAACTGTCGACAGCAAGTCATACTGGAATAATGATGGGATTGACATTGTCGATTGCGACAGTGTAAGTGTAACCAATTGCTATATTGATGCTGCTGATGACGGAATCTGTCTTAAATCGCATTCCCCCGATTTCATATGCCAGAACGTTTATGTTTATAATAACACCGTCCGCACCAGTGCTAACGGAATCAAGTTTGGAACTGCATCATATGGCGGATTCCGGAATATAAAGATTGTTAAGAACCTGGTGTTTGACACATACCGGTCAGCAATAACCTTTGCAGCTGTTGATGGCGGAATGGTGGAAAACATAGAGGTTGACAGCCTTAGGTCGATAAATACAGGAAATGTGATTTTTCTGCGGATTGGCGAAAGGAGAACAGGCAGGAAAGGCAAGATGAATAATATCCGGATCTCAAATGTATATGCTGAGGTTCCTGCAACCAAAGCTGATGCCGGATACAATTATGAAGGGCCTGTTGAAGATCTGCCGAGGAATATTTCCCCTTCATCTGTTGTTGGAATGCCAGATGCCTCTATTGAAAATGTTACGCTGAAGAATATTGAGATTCATTATCCCGGCGGTGGTAACCCTGCATATGCAAAGATTGGTCTGAATGAACTTGAAAAAGTGCCTGAAATGGCTGGTGCTTATCCTGAGTTTTCAATGTTCAAAGAGCTTCCGGCCTGGGGATTCTATATCCGGCATGCAAAGGGAATTGTGTTTGAAAATGTGAAGCTGATCTGTGAGAAGAAGGACTACAGGACTGCGATTGTTCTTGATGATGTAAAAGGAGCTGAATTCAAAGCCATGAAAGTTGTGGAACCTGATAAGAAGAAAGAGTTCATCTATTCATTTAGATCAGAAGGCATAACTATCAGATAAAATAATAATTATAGTTTCTATATTATCTTTACAAATAAAAGAAAACACAATGAACCAGCTGAATAATACCTCTGAAAACTCTACCTGGTCAAAACTGGTCAGGAGAACAAAAAAAATCACAAGGTGGACACTATATCTTTTGCTGTTTGCCCTGTCAGTATTTATTTACTTCAAATACTTCTACACCTACAGTGAAGGTTACAGGGCCGGATTGCTGCAGAAATTTTCAAAAAAGGGTGTGATATTCAAAACATATGAAGGAGAAATGATACTAAGCAGCGTTTCATCAAACAGGGATGTTGCTCTGGCTTCTGAAAAATTTCTATTCACAATGATTAACAAGGATATTGTACGCCACTTTGATACACTTCAGGGTGATATGGTTATAGTGCACTATCGTGAAAAGATGGGACGGCTCTTCTGGAGAGGTGATTCCAGGTATCTTGTGGATAGTGTTAAAGTGAAATGATTTTCTGTTATAATCAGCAATTCGTATTCCCTCTGAAATATCATGATATCTTATCATTTTAATTTATTACCTATATGTGTTTGACTTTTAGTGGAAGATTTAGTATACTCATCAAAAATACCTGAAAGATTGCTAGTTTTAGATAGGAAAAGCATTCTTAATGAAAAAGATAAATCTATACCTCCACCTGGTTATAATCCCGATATTCATTGCTGAACTAATAAACCGGTGGGATAATAACCATACAACTGAATATATTACAAAGCCTTTCCTTTTAATCTGGATCAGTATCTATTTCTATCTGAATACAGGAAACATTAAAAGGGATATTTATATTTATCTGGCATTTCTTTTCTCATGGACAGGCGATATGTTTCTTATGTTTGCCCATTTGAACGGGTTGCTCTTCAATGCAGGTGTAGGTGGATTTTTCCTCGCACAATTAGCTTATATAAAAATCTATACAGATAATATTAAAAGTGATAATAAAGGACTGGTCTTAAAGAAACCCCTATGGTTGATTCCGTTTGCCTTATACCTTGCAACAATATTATACCTGATACTTGGAAATCTTAAAGGTCCGATGATCCCTATAATTGTAATTTATTCAATTTCCCTGATTCTGATGTCAGTATTTGCTTTGAACAGAAAAGGTCTTGTCAGTGAAAGAAGCTTCTACCTGGTCTTTATTGGATCGCTCCTTTTCGTCCTCTCCGACAGTATGATTGCGATTAACAGGTTTTATGAAGAGTTCCGGGCTTCATCAATTCTGATTATGCTTACCTATTTCGTGGCACAATATCTTATTATGCAAGGCTTGATTGAAGACAAAAGACAAAAGTAAAAAGAGAAAAGCTCTTCTCCTCTTCACCCCTTCACCCAATCTCCCCTTCTTTTCTTTTGCCCTGTGACTTTATCCTATCTCATCACCTTATTGAGTATTCCGAAAACTCCCCTGATAAAGGTTGCACTTGTAAGCACCTTCACCATCTGATCCTGTGGAGTCTTACTGCTTCTACCTGAAGTTCTCCTTTGAGGCTGTCTCTCCTCCCTTTCTCCCTCTCTCCCTCTCTCCCTCTCTTTTTCAGATTCATCACTCTGAATTTCAGAGACCTTTCTGCTGAGAATCTCGTAAGCACTTTCTCTGTCAATAACCTGATTATACTTCTGTACAAGGACAGAAGATCCGTTAATAGTTTTTATCTCATCCGGTGTAAGAATGTCCATCCTGCTCACAGGGGCTCTCAGCATTGTTGCAGCCAGTGGTGTGGGATTTCCTTTCTCACTAAGTGCTGTTACTAATGCTTCACCAATTCCAAGGCTGGTTATAGTCTCATCAGTCTTGTAATATTCAGATATAGGATAGTTTTCAGCTGTCAGTTTAATTGCTTTCCTGTCGGTTGCAGTAAATGCCCTGAGTGCATGCTGAACTTTGAGTCCAAGCTGTGAAAGTACTCCGTTTGGAATATCAGTAGGATTTTGTGTTACAAAAAATATCCCTACTCCCTTAGATCTGATAAGTTTGACGATATTTTCAATCTGTTCAAGAAGAGCTTTGCCGGCCTGGTTGAATATCAGATGTGCCTCATCAATAAAAATGACCAGTTCAGGTTTTTCAACATCTCCCTTCTCGGGCATACAGCTGTATACTTCAGCCAGCAATGAAAGCATAAATGTTGAGAAGAGCTTTGGTTTATCCTGAATATCTGTGAGTCTGAGTATACTGATATAACCATTGCCGTTTTTATCCCTTCTCATCAGGTCCGGTATTTCGAAAGATAATTCTCCGAAAAAAAGCTCAGCCCCCTGCTGTTCAAGTTCAAGTATCTTTCGGGTAATTATTCCTGTTGTAGCTGTCGATATCTTGCCGTAATCCTTTTCTACCTCCTTTTTTCCTTCTTCAGTTACATACTGTATTGCCTTTTTAAGATCTTTCAGATCAAGCAGTGCAAGTTTATTGTCATCACAATATTTGAAGATCACAGAGAGAACACCTGACTGAGTATCGTTAAGATCAAGAATTCGTGAAAGAAGTACCGGTCCGAATTCAGAAACAGTTGCTCTGAGCCTTACTCCGTCCTGTTTTGACAGAGATAACAGCTCTGCCGGATAACCTTTCGGGGAGAAAGGAAGATTTAGCTTTGAATGCCTCTCCAGAATAAATGGTTTAGATGTCCCGGGCATTGCAATTCCGCTCAGATCGCCCTTCACATCCATAAGAAGGACTGGAACTCCCTTTTCTGATAATTGTTCGGATATTACCTGAAGTGTTTTTGTTTTCCCGGTACCGGTTGC
>CALMJY010000133.1 GCA_937864815.1 uncultured Bacteroidota bacterium | reverse complement strand
TCCCCTTCTCCGTCAAGAATATCAGGTATTAGTATCTCACTGGCCGGTTTCCTGAATTTTTTTTCCATCTAAGTCTTACTCCTTCCTTCCAAATTTACAATTATTTTTTGCATACAGACTGAAAAGTGGACGAGCAATGATTGTGCCACAATATGAAAAACAAAAAAAGGGGCTTATGAAAAGCCCCTTATCATAAGAAAAATATTTTATTACTTCTTTTTGCCTACGTGATCCTTGTAACGGTTCATGAATTTGTCAACCCTGCCTGCAGTATCAACAAGCTTCATCTTACCTGTATAGAAAGGATGTGAAGTATTAGAAATTTCAAGCTTCAGGAGCGGATATTCTTTTCCATCTTCCCATTTAATAGTATCTTTTGAAGGTGCGGTTGATTTGCCCAGGAAAGAATAACCATTGGACATGTCCTGAAAAACCACGAACCTGTAATTACCGGGATGAATTCCATTTTTCATTGCTGTATCTTTATTAAAACCTTTATCGTCTTTACAAATTCCTTTTTCTTAGGGACTGCAAAATTAATTACTTTATTTTAATATACAAACAGAAATGCAAATTTATTGTTCTTTTCCTTGATCTGCATTTTTATGCAACTTATGGTATATCTCATCCTTGTATCTGCTGAATGTGAGGTTCTTATTGACAAGATACCTGTAGGTAATATGTGTTTTTGCCCTTTTTGCGCCCAGAGCTTCATATATTGATATCATCTTTGGATTAAAATCTCCTGTCCATGATAGCTCCAGCTCCCTGAACCAGGATTTCTTAACAAACATCCTGTAAAGATTATAAAAGATGGCTGATTCGACACCACTGTTCTGGTAAGAAGGATGAACACCTCCCGCAATTGCCCTCATCCTTGTCATTTTATGTGTCTGTTTGTAGTAAAGGAATCTCAGTTTATTCCACAGATGCAGCTTTCCGTTGAAGTGTTTAAAAATCTGGTTGGCGTCAGGGAAAAGAATGAAGAAGGCAACCGGCTTATTATTATGGTAACCGAACCAGATAAGCTCCTCATCAATAAGTGGTTTGGCCTTTTCCAGAGATTCGTAGAGGAATGCCTTCTCAAGAGGTGTAAAATCCTGCTTGAAAACAGCCCAGGCTGAATTGTAGATCTCCACAATATCATTTACATATTTATCAACATTCCTGATTTCAAAATGACTGAAGGTATAACCCGGGCGATTGGCAAGCCATGTAGCTATTTTCATTATCCTCTCAGGAAACTCAATAATCGAGTTCTTATCATCTCTCAGTAGCCTGTGGTAGGAATACTGTTCAAAATAGTTCCCGAATCCATATTCTTCGAAGAAGTTTTTGTAATACTGTTTATTATACGGCATCCCGTAGCCCTGCTGCATGAAGCCATCAACCAGGAGGCCCCAGTTGTTGTCATTCTCACCAAAATTTATTGGACCGTCAACAGCTTCCATTCCCCGTTCTTCAAGCCATTTTACTGCTGTACCGAACAGGAGAAAGGCAGCTTCGCGTGAATCAATTACTTCAAAATACCCCAGACCACCGGTAGGCTGACTGTATGCTGCTGACCTTACATTGTCGATAAAAGCGGCTATCCTGCCAATTGTTATGTTCCTGTCGTCCTTAAGTATCCATCTGGTAGCCACACCATGTCTGAAGGTATGGTTTACTGCAGGATCAAAAACCGATTCGATGCTAAAATCCAGCGGGCAGACCCAGTTCGGATCATCCCTGTAAATTTTTTTGGGAAGATCGATGAATTCCTTCTTGTCCTCACGTGTTGCAACTTCAAGAATTTTCATTTTATATCTATTATCCTGTGATCAATTAAGACAAATACCATCCCAAGAGCAATAGAATAAAGGGCAAAGATCCTGAGCGGAATATACTCTGATGGTTTGATATTCATTTTAACCCAAAGGTAACCAGCGAGGAAGGCTTTTCCGATAATATAGACAATAACAGTTGATAGGGCGACACCAACGATGTTATAACCCCATTTGATCATAAGAAGACTGAGAGGGATATTTACAGCAAGTTCCAGAATAGCTGCAATCAATGTTATATGGGTTTTCTTTCTTCCAACAATTACAGTTTGTGGAAAAACGAGCCTGGGGATAATAAGAAGAGAATAGATAAGAAAAACGTCTGCACTTTTATGAAATTCGGCGTTGAACATTCTGGGGTAAAGCCACCTGGAAAAGATCATCATAAGCATTGCTGCGGGAAACAGTATATGCATCAGACGTTTTGATTTGGCCCGGATCTTTGCAAGAGATTCTCTCATTCTTTCCCGTGTGGAAAACTCAGGCAGCATTGCATTACTCAGGCCATTGGCCAGCATCAGGACGAGTGGGAACTCCTTGGCACCATAACGAAACCATGCAAACATTCCGGGATCACGATATACTGCTGATACAATTACTCCGTCAGTGTACTGGGCAGAACCGCTGATAAGGGTGGTAAGGATTAAGGGAGTTGCAAGATAGAGATGCTCTTTCATGAAATCCACTGAGATCTTCATTTCAGTATATCGACGAAGCAATATAATGAGCCATATCCACCTTACTCCTGTTATAACAAGCATTCCATATATAGACCAGAGAATATCCTTTTCAAATATTACCGGAAGTATTATCAGGACCAACTGTGCTAAAAAAGTGTAAAGACCATACTGAAAGATACGATATGCCCTGTTATTGAGAAGGTAGATATATTCAATGAGCTGTACAGGACTGTTCAGAAGAACAAAAAGGAGTAAAAGGTTAAGGTAGGGTACATTGCCACTGAAATGGAAAACAGAAAAATGATTCTTAACCCCGTGTCCGAGGGCAAATACAAGCAGACTGAAGAAGCAGAGCAGGAGAAACGCATTGAAAATCTCGGGTGATTTTGATGTTCCGTTGTCTCCGACTTTTCTGTATGTTTTATTCCGGTGATAGAGAGGAAGAAGAGACTGAATCATACCGGTAACCCAGAAAAAGGTTATAAGGCCGGCTATGAACATGAACATTTCCCACTGTCCGATTTCCGCCCTGGTAAGGTGACTTTTGGTAAAAACTATGCTGATTATAAGGAAAATAACAGGCTTCATCAGCTGATATAGCTGCAGTCCCGAGATATTGTCTATCAGTTTTATTTTCCTCAAACTCTGTTAATTCTAGATATCAAAACTGTCTTTCGTGGTAAAAATTGTCTGATCAGTATCTTTTTCTGATACGGAACCGGGCAAATATACTAATTGACATGTGTAAGAGAAAATAAAACCAAAATTTTGTTAAATTGATTTTTTGAGCTTATTTTGCACCCTGAAACGGTGGATGTAGCTCAGTTGGTTAGAGTACCGGATTGTGGTTCCGAGGGTCGTGGGTTCGAATCCCATCTTCCACCCAAAATGAAAAGGCCGCCCCAAAGGGAGCGGCTTTAATTTTTCTATGTGTTCAAAGCTTATTGCATATAAGCGAAGTAAATTAGATTATGATTCATTATAGTCATTAGGCCTTCGGCCGTCATTCAGCTTCGCTGTCATTAATTGTCATTTTGCCTTCGGCCGTCATTCAGCTTCGCTGTCATTCAATTGTTTGGGAGGTTTTTTCCCGATAGATTTAATATAATTGTTAAGCTTTACTCCGATATCATCAATCTGTTTTGTAAAGTTTTCGTAGTCTGAAGAACTTATAAGATGTCTGTTTCGCGCTTTAATTAGCCATGTTTTTGTTTCAGATAATGAGCCTCTGGAATAATAGCTGAAATGTATGTTTTCCTTGTAATGATATCTGCCAAAACCTTCGCTCAGGTTTACTGCAATTGAATCAGCCGCTCTTATAAGCTGACGTCCTATAGTATCTTTTGCAAAATAATCCCATCGGATAACAATAACCCATATACTCTCAGCCATTTCCATGGAAAGGCTATAAACCTTTAATTCTTCGATTTTCATATCCTTTTAGCACTTGATTAGCACTAAAATACAAATAACTATAATCCAATCAAAGGATTTATAACTAAATAACTACTGTATGACCATTGAATGACAATTGAATGACCACTTAATGACTATTGAATGACAATTGAATGACAATTGAATGACCACTTAATGACAATTGAATGACTATTGAATGACTATTGAATGACTATTGAATGACTATTGAATGACAATTGAATGACAATTGAATGACAATTGAATGACCACTTAATGACTATTGAATGACAATTGAATGACTATTGAATGACCACTTAATAACCCTGTGATCTCCGGTTCAAAAATAAACCTCCGTAAAAATCCTGTCAGCCGGTACCCCCTTATCTCTGAGAATCCTGCAGACTTCATAGATCATATTATTATTACCACAGATATAATACTGCATTTCCGGCTCATCATTATACCGGGGTAAAAAATCGGTTACCCTGCCGTTATAAACATTATTTGTGCCTCTGGAGACGCATGGTATATAACGGTCCGGATCGTAGGTCTCTCTCTCATAAGCTTCGTTAATATCCCTGATACCATGCAGTATAGTATAGTCTATGCCCGGATAGGAGGTCACAAAACTATGAAAAGGTGAAATGCCAGTACCTGTGGCAATAAACATATATTTCCTTGTCAGCATCCCATAAGATTCAAGTCTGAAGGACCCAAAGGGACCGTTGACCTCAAGCAGATCACCAGGTCTGGAATTTTTCAGTTGCGGAGATACATTCCCGGAAAGAACTTCTTTAACCAGGATTTCAAGGTAATCGCTTTTTTCACTGCTGTAAATTGAATATTCCCTCTGATTCAGGTGCCCTCCGGGACCTACAATAAGGTGCTGACCTGCAGCAAACTGAATATCATCGCGATCAAATCTGATCACAAAAGTGTTCTGCGTTAACAAACGAATCTCCCTGATTATTTTGGTCATTGCAGAAACAGAAATATTCGTAAAAACAGTTACGTTAATTATTTAGTAGTCCCCTTTACCGGTGAATTAAACCTGTAATACTTCATATATGCAGCCAGCGAAAGCGCAGCCAGTATAATTACAGAAACATAAACAAAAACAGGCACCGGCACCGGATCACCACCCGCATATGAGTGAAGACCCGACAGGTAATAGTTCACACCGAAATATGTCATAAGTACTGATGAGAAGGCAAAGAGGGAAATAAGGTTGAATGTGAATACATCCTTCATTCCCGGGATATTACGGCTGTGCACCACAATGCTGTATATTATAATAGTAATAAGCGACCATGTTTCCTTTGGGTCCCATCCCCAGTAGCGGCCCCAGGACTCATTTGCCCACACAGCACCGAGGAATGTACCAATGGTAAGGAAATAAAGTCCCAGCGTGAGTGTTTTATAGTTGATAACAGTAAGTTCATCAATTGTATTGGAGATCCGTTCACGGTTGCCCTGATTTGAAAGCAAAAGCAGAATCATTGTAATCAGGCCAAGTATTGCACCAAGACCGAGAAATCCATAACTGCCCGTTATAACAGATACATGAAGTGTCAGCCAGTATGATTTAAGGACAGGTACCAGGTTTGTGATTTCCGGATCCATGAAACTTAAATGGGCAACCATCAGTGTCATTGAGGCAAGAACAGCTGTTGCAGACAAGGCAAATGATGATTTACGGCTGAAGATGAAACCTGCCAGAAGGGTAACCCATGATATGAATATCATCGATTCATAACCGTTGCTCATCGGGGAGTGACCTGAGATATACCACCGCAGCCCCAGCCCGACTGTATGGAAAATAAATCCTGTGAGAAGCAACCAGCCCAGTATCCTGATCAGTCCTTTTGATTCCTTCCTGCCCTGTATTACCATCGAAATAAGCACAATAAGCATTACAAGGCCTACTGTGGCATAAAAAGGGAAGAGCCTTTCAAACGGACTCATTTTAAAATATACCAGCTCAATGTTTGTTCTCCGTAAGGAAGGGAGTTCGTAACCTGCAAATCGTTTCTGGTAATCAGTGATGGAGTTTGTAACCTGCCTGACATTGGAGAGGTTATTATTATGGACTGCCTCTGACAAAATAGGAAGTATACCATTTAGATAAGTTGAATCATCCTTATTCAATGCCTTTGCCAGTGCAGCTTTCGGACTACCCCAGGCCTGTGTTCCGTCTTTGAGAGGAAAGAGTTTCAGGAAATCGCTGTTATAGATCATGAAAACTATATTGACTCTTTCGTCAATCTTCATAAGTTCCTTATCATATCTCGATCTTTCTCCGGGAGCTTTAGCATATGCACTATTGACATCTTCGGAAATCTTGTATGAACCATCCTGAAGGTTTACTATATCGGAAAATGCAGCATATTTACCTCTCACCCCGAGCACCCTCTTTACTTCTTCATTCGAGATCCTGATCAGTGGATAATCCTTCCAGTTGTTGAAATCAAGGTTTATACCCAGGAATACCTGCATTGGTGTCATTCCTTCAAAGCTATTCTCACGGGTAACTTTCCTGAGAATATCGTAACTAAGTGTAAACAAGGGCTCTGTTCTTCCTTTCTGATCCTGAACAAGTACCTTGCCGAATTCCTCTGCAACTTTTTTATCAGGGACAAGTTTCTGTGCATCTGCTGGCTGAAGTCCGGATAATAACAAAATCAGAATAGCAGGAGCAGATTTTCTTAACAATGAATTCCAGTTACCAGCAGTAATGTTATAAAACATCGACTTCTTACTGATAAGGGCAATAATTATAAAAATTATCATCAATGCATATCCTGTATATGTAATCAGCATACCTGCAGTATCGTGATTCACAGATAGTATAGTGCCTTTCTCGTCCTGGTCAAAGGAAGACTGGTAGAACCGGTATCCCCTGTATTTCAGAATATTATTCATGAAGATAAGAAAAGGTTTTTCCACCCCGTTTTCCTTATCGATCAGAACCACATCACTTTTATAACCGGAAGGGCTTGAGGATCCGGGATATCTTTCGAGAATAAAATCATTAAGTTTCAGGCTGAAAGGAAGTTTAATCCTGTCAGATCCGTACCAGACGGTAAGTGTATTGCCTTCAATATCACAAGATCCTTCGGCAAACGCAGCCTCTTCACGGTCCCACAGGTAGACTGTTTTTGAATCATTTCCAGTATAAATATTGAAGATAAAAGCATTCTGTCCGGTCTTGGTCTCTTTTGGATTAACAGCCACAGCCCTGAACTGACCAGTACTGAACATTTTTTCAGCGACGATCCGTACATCGCGGAAAGTAAGTATCTGCATTGTCTGAAGAGCAACCTTTTTGGAGGGTTCAGAGGTTGAACCGGCATGTACCCTCATCGTCATCACCCCCATTTCTGATTCAGAAGTAGCAAAAAACGTTGAAGAGTCGTGGGAAATATTAATATCTGCAGGACCTGAATCAAAACCAATTACTATTCCATACACCTTTTTTTTGTCTCCTTTTTTAAGGACAACAGACTCTTTTGACATCATGTCTTTTGTAAGCATCAGTGAAATCACCGGTTCTCCGGAAGCAGTTTCTGAAACTTCTTCAGCAGCATTAGGAATGATCCTCGATAATTCAAGCTGGTAATTCCGGTTATTTATTGAAATTTCACTGCTGTAATTGTCGGCAGAGACAGAAGTAAGCGAGTACTTTTTTGATTCGGAAGATATTATGTTACCATTTTCACCGGTAACGGTATATCCTATTTTTTTCACTGCTGAAAAGCATTCATCCTGTGATTCCCCTTCACGGATATGGATACTTCCCTCCCATCCGAAATAACGGGTGATTGCTGCTCCGGCTATCATCAGAATGAAAGCGAGATGGAAAAGGGCTACCGGAAGTTTATGCTTTCTGAAGAGCTTAAAAATTATGAGCATGCCTAAAAGGTTGGCTGAGAGCAGAATAAGTATAAGCTCGAACCATCTGGTACCATATACCATGTTGTAGGCGGCTGCAGAACCGAAATCATTTTCGAGAAATGTTGCAATTGCCATTGAAAGGGCAAATACTACAAAAAGTATCCCCATTGCTACCGGGGTGAAGAGGTATTTGATATATTTCATAATCGTATAGATTGCTGGTTACTGGGTGCTGGGTGCTGGGTGCTGGGTGCTGGTTGCTGGTTACTGGGTGAAACGGCAAATATAGTTTTATTAATAATATTGTAACAGTACAATTGCAATCAGCATTATCATTCGGGACTGAAACCGGAGAAAAGTCAGCCTTTTTCAGAAAGGTTCAGAAGTTTGCTTTTATCAAGAATTTTAACTCCTGATGTATCTGAACTGATAATGCCGGAATCTTCCATCTCCTTCAGAATCCTGACAACACATTCCTTTGCCATGCTGGTCATCTCACCCAGTTCCTGTCTTGTAAGTATCATCTCAAATTCATCCCTGCCGAAAATATCATGCGATAAATACAAAAGGACATCAGCAAGTCTGCCCGACATTCTTTTCTGGGCCATACTCACCATCCTGTTATGCGATCGGACAGCCCTGCTGCAGTAATCTTCGAGAAGGCTCTCGGCAAAAGCGCTGTTCGTCCGGGATATTTTTTTTAATATATCTGCGCTTACAAAGCAGGCCTGAATTGAAGTTATTGCTGCTACAGAATAATTATGCCGTGAGTTTACATAGGCCCCGGGTCCGAGGACAATATTACCCGGCTTTTCAAGATCAAGTATGAAGTTTTTACCATTAATGCCTTCAATATAACTCTTGGCAATACCTGTTGCCATAAAAAGAGCATTCGATGCAGGCGAACCCTGCTTTATCATTACCTCGCCCGGTTTGAATGTTGTTTCATACCTGTTGGAATTTACTGTTTCCAGTTCGCTTTTTGACAAGAGTTTGAAATTCTTCCATCCCGCTGTACACTTATCACAGATGTTAACAATGTTCTGACCCGCCATATTGATTTACAAATTATTAAGCCTGTGTTATCTACTTATATCAGCAAAGCAAGCCACAAATATCATGAATATAAATGATATTTATCAATACTAATACGAATTTCTATCAATAAATAAAGTTTTAAAAAACATATTTTATTGTTATTATTATAACAGATAAAAATCTTAAATTGCATTAAGAAAAATTTAACTAAACAAACCTGATATGAAAACCCTACTAAAAATTTTATCGCTCTTAACAATTGCGGGGTTCATTCTGACAGCATGCGAAGGTCCTATGGGGCCACAGGGACCTGCCGGAAAAGACGGCACCAACGGCACCAATGGTACCAATGGTACAAACGGTAAAGATGCCAATGAAACCTGCAAGCTCTGCCACAACAAAACAACTGTTGAGGCTGTGGCAACTGAATTTGAATTCTCAAAGCACAAGTATGGTGAAGCGGCATTCGAAGAAGCTGGAAATACCGGATGTTCTCCATGCCATACTCATGATGCATTCCTGTATGTTGTTAAAAATAATGTGCCGACCACATTTGCTCTTAATGCTACCACAGGTAAATATTCAAATAGTTATGCATCTGTCAGCAGCGAAACTCTTGGAGAAATTAACTGCTTTACATGCCACAGCAGCCTTCACACAAACTATGCAGGTACAGAGTTTTCACCTCTTACAACCACAGCTGCTGTTACTATGTCAATGTGGAAAGGGGCAAAGACAATTGACCTTACCCAGGATGGCGGAATGAGCAACCTTTGCATAAAATGCCATCAGCCACGTCCGTTAACGACCAACTCTACTATTTCAAACGGTGATGTTGTTGATTATGCTGACCTGGTTGCAAATCCAACAAATGTTTATTATGATAATACTGTTGGCGCAGCTGCACCGAATAAAATTACTCCATCTTACAGAACACATATTCACTATGGATCGGTTGGTGCTATTTATGCCGGGAAGGGTGGTATTGAATTTACAGGCTCAGAATCCTACACAAGCTCAACCCATACTACTGCTGCTTCATGTAAAGACTGCCACATGGTAACTGTTTCAGGAAGAGCAGGTGGACACACGTTCAAAATGAGAGCCTCTTTAGGTGCATTATCATCATCAACAACCTTTAATTTCAATGGCTGTAATGCAACAGGCTGCCATGCTTCCGCAATAAATTCATCAAACACCACATTCTGGAAAACTCCAAGAACTGAAATTCAGAGTAAACTAAATGCCCTTGCAGCAAAGATAAACTCAATTGGCAGCGGTCCGAAAATCCTTCATACCAATTCAGATGCCGAAGCTAACTTATGGGCAGGTCATACTACTGATAATTATGATGGTTATCTTGACATCTATGATCCTTCTACTAATCCGGACGGAGCGTATAAAAACCCAAATCCGGGAAGCAGCTGGACAAGCGGCAATATCGCTACCAATGATGCATTACCTATTTTCCCATCATTGAAGAATGTTGTTCTTGGCTCAATTATCAATTTCCAGATGGTCCTAAGAGAATACAGCCTTGGCATTCATAATTATGACTATGCTCATGCACTTTTGGTCAACTCGATTGATGCATTGACAGCAGCCGGAATCTGATTTTTTAATTCATAAGACAATTTAAAAGGCGCCTGCAGTGGCGCCTTTTTTTTGTTATGCATCCGAATTTGTATGCCAGCCTCTAAAAAAAAGAGTATAGTCATTAACTTAAGGGTATTTTAAAGAAGGAGATGATAGCAGAAGTTACCCCCCCGAAGCGGGGTTGGCTCTCCTTTAAATGCTAATCTTTCATCACTTATTCAAATAACCTATATATTGAACGGAGAAAGAGATCCCTCGCTTCACTCGGGATGACAAGTAATTTTAGGGTAAAATTGAGGGAAATAAGCGGCGAGCCGCGAAAGTTCATCCTTCATTTAACCTGATTACTGCTGCGGCTCGCCGCTTATTTCCCTCTGTTTCTCAGATAATTATCTGTCATCCCGAAGCGAAGCGAGGGATCTCCTCCTCAGAGCAGGACCATATTTAATAAAAATTGTAACGAATTATAAAAGGGACTCCCAAACCCCCTTTAAATACCTCTTCACTACCCTAGTCTGTATGCTGATCCTTCTCAGATCCTGTACTCAGCTTTTGCCTTCCTTTTGGCATCGATCCGTATTCTTATAAGGCTTATAATTGCAAAGAAATAATGACCCCATACACCGGTAAGAAGTACTGAAAGAGTATAGATCATCCAGTAGGGAGCTCTTGTTGTCCACAGAGCCCTGTGGCTTGTCGGAAGATAATCGGTAGGCAAACCCCAATGTATTTCCTCTCTTTTTTCTACATTCCCGTATGTTGCATTATCAATAAATGCTGCCACAATTGTAAGTATTCCTTCCTTACCACCGGGCAGATCTGAAGGGAATTCAATTGTTCCTGTACCAGTATCGTCAAGTGTAATATCGCCTATCGGAAAGTTGCTGAACATCCTGGGAACAAACACACTGACAGTTTCTCCTGCCACTGGAACTTCTTTCCCGTTTTCAGTTGTTGTGGCTGTGATAGTAACAGTTTTTATGCTGTCCACTTCACTCAGTGTCATATTCAGGACTACTTCCTTAAATGAACCAACTGCCTGCTCATCCTGTGCCTTAATGTTTAGTACCAGAATAAGTCCAACCAGTATTAATGATATTTTTATTGCTTTTTTCATCATGATTGTAATTGATTAGTCCGTTACTTCATAATTTCAATCTTATCCTTCTCCTGCATTTCAGAGATAGAAATGATCGGGGCAATCTTTGAAACCAGCATGAACAGCATTGCAAAGACCGACACGCCTGCAAAGGTTAGAGCCCATTCAATCCAGGTCGGAGCATAGGTTATCCAGTCAGTCCTTACATCCTGTATTGGAAGGAAAGGAGTCTCGAGAGTAGGTATAACAATTATGTAACGGTTGACCCAAAGTGCAAGAAGTGCGATTACTGCAGCTATGGTAATACTTGGTATTGTACGGAACCTCGGGAATGCGATAATTATGCCGGGAAGCAGTATTCCAATGTAGTTAGCAAAAATAAAAAGTGAGTAGTAGTCAGTGAAAAGCTTATCAATAAGGATGGAGTCCATCTTTATTGAGCCATACCATTTTGTAAGGTAATCACTGAAGGTGAAATATCCGTAAAATGCCGCAATTACAGTCAGAAGCACCCCTACATTCACAAAATGACGCTTTGTAATATATTCTTCCAGGTGATAAACCTTCCTGAAGATCCACATGAGTATTATCAGAAGGCCTGTTCCTGAGAAGACTGCCGCAATAACGAAATAAGGTCCGAAAATTGTTGAGTGCCAGCCGGGCTGAAGTGTAACACCAAAAATCCATGCCAGTACGGAATAAACGATAATTGCTATTGCTATAATCATTGCTGCCATAACTGTTCTCGCATTCCTTAGTAAACGGTGCTGATGCTCAGTTCCGGTAAATCCAAGTGAGAGTATTTTATAAAGTTTCTTTTTCCATGGTGCAACATTCAGGTCAGGGTAGTCTCTTAAAATTGCAAAATCCTCAATAAAAGAAAGATACAGATAAATGAAACATCCTACCAGGTCAGTACAGATTGCTATCACGTCCCAGGTTATTGGCGACTGAATACGGGGATACATAAAAAGATAATGGAGCCTGTCTAGGCGTCCTATACAGAAGAAAATGAAGAAGGGTCCTATCACAAGGGAGATAACTGTAATCAGCTCGGCCATTCTGATGATAGGCTTTCTCCAGCCTGTATGAAACAGGTGAAGAACTCCTGAAATAAGAGCGCCTGAATAGCTGAGACCCATGAAGAAGATAAAGTTCACGATATAGAAACCCCATACTACATTGTCTCTCATACCGGTCACAATATGACCCTTGTCAATTTGCTGGATAAGTCCATAGATACCAACTACAAAAAAGGCAAGAAAGACAAAAAAGGTTATGTACCATTTAATGCTTGTATTCTCAATTTCAGGAGTAAGATCGGCGATAAGTTTCTTGTCGGCTTCCATCATGAATAGGATTAAATAGTTAAATGACTAACGTGGTCCAACATTTTTATACCTTCCGGTAATTGTTTCATCAGCTCCTTCCAATCCCATTTCAACAGGAAACTCCCTGTTTGTCGGCGGCAAATAATAAACACTTGGAAGGGTACCAAGGTCTTCCTTGTATCTGTAACCGGCCCTGTCTGTCATAAGCTTGCTGAACCTTACAGTTTCAACACCGTTAGTAACGGTATCCTCCATAAGGTCACCGAAATAAAGAACACCCATTGGGCATGCCTGCACGCAGCGGGGCAGCACTCCCTTACGCAGATTATCAGCACAGAATACACATTTACCGACTGTTCCCTCAACAGGAGGTATATTTGTTTCAGGGTCGTAAACATGATCCTCCGGAACCTCCACTTCAGGATCCTTCCAGTTGAATACACGGGCCGAATAAGGGCAGCCTGTCATGCAGAATTTACAGCCAATGCAGCGCTGGTTATCGACAAGAACAATACCATCGGGACGTTTATAGGTAGCACCCACAGGACATACGCTTACACACATAGGTTTATCGCAGTGAAAGCACGGGCGCGGAAACCAGTATTTGGCAGTAAGGTTATCATCCTGAAGCATATAGATTTTCATCCATTCATGATCTTTAGGTAGCATATGACCCTCCTGGCAAGCATCAACACATGCACGTGCATTTGCACATTTGGAAAGGTCAACTACCATTGCGAACTTCCTGTTGGGAAGTCCCTTTTTAGCCTCGCTCTTAACCTCAGCCTGAATTTCCCGGTCTGTCCCGGCTGGTTTAATATCGCTCTGATCAACTTCCACAAGTGTTCCGTCAGGCGAAAGAAGCTTTACAGTTTTACCTGATTTAGCATTTGCCTCATTTCCGTCAAATAATGTTGCTTTGGCAACACCAGCAACAGATACTGCACCAACGCCAATTCCAACATTTCTTAGGAAATTCCTTCTCGATGATTTGCCGGTTTCGTTATTTTCCATCTTCCTGATAAGTTTTAATAAAGAAAAAAATCCTGTGCAATTCAGCAGAAGATCTTAATGATCTTCAAGGTCATAATGGTCTTCAGTTGCATGATATCCTGTAATCATTCCCCTGAAGAGTGAGCCGGGTTTCTTTCCGAGTGTACAGGTATATATATGGATAATCATGAATAATGACAGGAAAAATCCCATTGTAATATGCAAAAGATCAGTAAGGAGCATGCCACTGATCCCCATAAATCCGTCAACAACCAGTTCAGGGAAAAGCAATCCTATCCCTGAAATAATAACAAGCGGCAAAGCCAGGTACATGGTGAGAACGTAGGAGATTTTCTGAAGAGGATTAAACTTTCTTTCCATGGTTACCGGGAAAGGATGGTTTTCCCCCTGGAACATTCCCCAGGAATAAAATCTCAGCTGTTTGAAAAGGTCAGAAAAGAAATTATCTCTTTTGATATTATAGTAACGTCCGTTTCTCGTAATGATGTTTCCGGCCACAAAAAATATATAATTGACAGTAAGGATTATTGCAGAAATATTATGCCACCTGACTGATTCTTCAAATCCCACCACAAGAACGTAATCCTTTTTACCGGTATATTGCATGCTTAAGCCAGTAATAATAAGGATTATGAACAATATTGCGTTCAGAACATGCCAGAGTCTTATCCATTTAGGGTAAAGGTACATTTTGTCTGCTTTAATTGTATTTGTTATTTTCTTTTCGGATCCTGAAGAAGATATGAATACCTATGACTAAGAGTGCACCTCCGAAAATCAGGAGGCTCAGTATATTTAGATATTCATTCCTGTTTGCCCCTATCACATATGACTGGTTCAGGATTATTCCGTTAAAGAAACCATCGCGCCTCTGTTCCTTCGATTCAAACTTATAGAGCGATGCCATCAGCATCGAGTTCTGTGAATGACATTCGTTGCACCGCTTAACAGCCTCTTTCTTAGGTTTTATAAGATGGGCAACAGGAATGTTTTCGTTTATCTGGGTATGACACTCTATGCATCTGACGTTTGCCCAGTGGGCCGACTGATTAGGAAGCCATTCATGGCTCCTGATAACATTTATCTCTTCCCTGTCGGTAAGAAGCTGGAAATGATTATAATCCGAATGACAGTTAAGGCAGATTGCATTGTCATATGCTATGGTTTCCTTAATATTCTCTTTTGTCCTTTTGCTTATCCTGTAAGTATGAGGATCATGGCATCCATAACATGAGAAACCATCTTCTTCAAGCTTAAAATGAATGCTTTGTTCATACTCCTCAGTGATCGCATCAAAATGGTAGGTCTCATCACCGCCATGACAATCGATGCAATTTAGCTTTGCTTCCATCCTTAACTCTCCCGGATGAGGGAAAGTGGCATATTCAGTTGAATGGCAATCAGTACAGCTGAAGCTTTTGTGATTCGACTTGTAAAACTCTTCCTTTCTTACAATCCGTTCATAGAACATCAATGCTTTAATCTCATGACCCAGTGATTCGTTCGTATAGCTGTATTTAGACTGGCCATGACATTTAAAACAACGCTGATTATCCTCTTCATATGGAGACACAAAGGCTGCAGTATCCTGAATAACCGTATCGGACTGTGAAACGAAAGATCCTGAGAATTTTGCTGAAACCGGAGAAATGAGTATAAGCAGGAATGTTATCCTGAAAATCAATAATTTCATCCCTTATTACTTAAACAGTTAGAACCTTACAGTAATATTGAAGCCCACAAGAAATTCCCAATCGGTAAGATCATTGGTATTATAAAGCAGGTTATACTGATTGATAATATTGGAATAGTTTGTCACAAAAAGCTGGAATGCATGTGTTGGAGTATTGATTTCCCAGCCCAGTGCCAGGTTTGGCTTCGGATGATCTTCATCGGAAAGATCCTGCTTTGTAAGCAACTGGTCGTATTCTAACATAATTGAGTGATTGCCAACAAAATTATAACGTCCACCAGCATGAATTCCAAGATTGAAATTCTTGTAACCTGTTGTATCTGAATATATAGGAACAGAGTTAAAGTAGGCAGCAGAGGGAGCAACCTGCAATGAAAGCTTCTCCCCGAATTTTCTTGCAATAATCAGTTGTGTGAAATATGAAAGCCTGTGCATGAATTTATAACTTTCCTCAGGACCGAAATTTTCATCGGCCCTGGCATCAATAACCATGTTCCCATAATAGGATAAGGATACCGGCATACTGTTATCAGCAGTCTGCCTGAGGATCGCATATTTCCACTGAATATCCTGGAGTTTATAGTCCTTGGTTGTTCCAGCACCTAACATAATGCGGTCAGAAATTCCGTAATTAAGCCCCAGCCTGGTGTTGGCAGCGCCGTATATACCATAAAGGTTTTTTATGTCCTCGATAAGGCTGAACCTGTGGTGTATCATAAGCTCAAGGCCGCCTTTGTATGGTGATACAACTGTTTGATTCTCAATTAGTGTGGCTGCATTGAAAGTATTTGTTACCAGTTCCGGACCAGCTGTCTCCTCCTGTGAGAACACCGGAACAAGAATTAATGATAATGACAGAATGATTAAAATCTTTTTCATTTTCTTTGGTATTATCAGGTTTTATTATTTTTTATTATTCTTTGCCCCCTGGGCTATCCACAGGTAAATAGTATTCTTATCTGCCTGGGTTGTCATTGATGAGTGGCTGCTTGAAGTAATCTGCTTATAGAGTTTACTTTCTGCAGCAGGAGGATTTACATATCCCCCATCAGTAAGAGATTTATACGAATTCTCGGCTCGCAGGTCAGGTGGTCTTGTACCCTTGTGACATGAAATACATTTTGCATCGAAAATTGGTTGAACCTCCTTACTGAATGATACATAATTTGTGGTATCAGTACCTCCTGTATCAACAGGTGGCAATGTCTCAACCCTGAACGTATATTTTTCACAGGATGAAAAATAATACACACCTGCAACAATGCAGATCAACAACAGTAAATTCTTCAATATTTTTGTCATCTGTTTCAGGTTTAAAATATATGTTGTTAATTTTTTCACAAATATATTTTATTATCCTGACAACAGAACTTCACTATGGGATATATTTAATATTCTGCGATGCTCTTTAACATCCGCAAAATTGACAAATATCAATCGGTATGATGATATTAATGTTTATTAACTAAGCGGCAGGAGATGCAGGTATCAGATTATTGCTTCTTGTAGTATGTGAGTACCTCAGGCATAGCTTCCTTAATCCTTTGAATACGGGTTGCATCGGAAGGGTGAGTGCTCATGAATTCAGGAGGTTTCTGGCCTCCCACCACACTCATTCTTTCCCAGAATTCCACAGCTGTCTGAGGATCATACCCGGCCATAGCCATGAAAATCAGGCCAAGCTTGTCAGCTTCCAGTTCATGTTCGCGTGAAAAGGGTAACATAACACCATATTGAGCACCCAATCCATATGCAGATCCAAATATGGCTTTTGTCTGCTCAGGTTTTTCTTTAATCGCTTCACTCAGGACAACACTTCCGAACTGTGCAAGCATTTCCTGACTCATCCTCTCATTCCCGTGACGGGCCACTGCATGTGCTATTTCATGACTTACAACTACAGCAAGCCCGTTCTTGTCCTTTGTCAATGGAAGAATTCCGCTGTAAACCACAACTTTACCTCCAGGCATACACCAGGCATTAGGTGTTGTATCATTTTTTACAAGGTTGAATTCCCACTGGTAACCTTCCAGCCTGGATGAGAGATTATTATCGCTAAAATACTTAATGACAGCCTGTGAAATGTTTTTGCCCACCTCCTGAACAAGTGCAGAATTTGCCTTGTCGGTCGAGATAGGATTTGTTTTCATAAATTCTGAATAGCTGTTGAATGACATTGATATCATTTCAGATTCAGGTACCAGGCTCAGTTGTTTTCTTCCTGTGAGTGGAACAGTACTGCATGAAATAAAAAACATAGCTGCAAGGATAATTGCAAATAATGTTTTAAATAATATTCTCATTTTAAGCTGGTTTGGTTAGGTATAGTAAGCATAAAGATACAAAAATGATTCCTAGACAAAAAAGAGATTTTTTCTTAAAATCTCCTTTTTAAATTCCACCCCTAAATCCCCCAAGGGGGACTTATTGAAAGACAGCAACTTATAAAGCCCCCCCTGGGGGGTTGGGGGTAAATCGAATATTCAGGTACTTACTTAATTTTTGCTACAATATCAGAACTTATAGCAATTATCAGCGATAAGCTTGTCGGCAATTCTCCTCCTGGCATCCTTCACATTAACACATCCTACCTTTGTAAGGTTATCTATTGCCTTATGCAATGCCTCACAAGATTCTGATGAACAGAATGTGCACAAAGCGTCAAATGCTGATTTTCTGATTATTGCAGCCGTCTCGGAAATATTGATATCGAGCATATCCTTGTAGAGAGCAACATCACCTTTCATTGAAGCCAGTTTTTCAACCCTCAGGGCCAGAGATTCGGAAACATAAGTTTCCATCATCATGTCGGCAATATTATTCAGTACTTCCTGTTCATTCACAAGGTTTTTCTGGAAAGTTTTATTTGCACCGTGAATACAGATAAGTATTGCCTTTTTGAAATTCTTAATGTACCTGTATTTCTGTTCGAAATAGCTTTCACCATCCTTTTTGCCGCTTGTTATATTATTCAGATCTGAATAGAGTTTTTCAGCTTCCCCGAACAGGTCAAAATCATTTTTCATGGCGCGCTTCATGGCGGTATCAACAACCAGAAGACGGTTAATCTCATTGGTGCCTTCAAATATCCTGTTTATCCTGGAATCGCGATATCCTCTTTCAACTGCCATTTCAGCTGAATAACCCATCCCACCATGAATCTGAACTGCCTCATCTGCAACAAAATCGAGCATCTCTGAACCCACAACCTTCAGTATGGCTGCCTCAACTGCATAGTGACTTATCGACTCAATCGAAGCTCTTCCGTAATCACCGCAATCGACAGTCATCTTCTTCATAAGTGAATCAACATCATTACTTACCCTGTATACGGCCGATTCACTTGCAAACAGCCGGATGACCTGCTCTGCCATTTTATGTTTAATGGCTCCGAATGTTGAAATAAGAACGCCGAACTGCTTTCTTTCGTTTGCGTATTTAACCGAATCAGTAATGGCTTTTTTCGCAGCACCTATCACATTGGCTCCAAGCTTAAGACGTCCCATGTGCAGGATACTTAAAGCCACCCTGAATCCTTCTCCCCTCTTGCCAAGCAGGTTTTCCACCGGAACCTTTACATCGTTAAAATATATCTGGGCTGTTGATGAGCCTTTAATACCCATTTTATGCTCATCGGGACCGATAACAACTCCCGGATATTTGCTCTCAACTATGAATGCACTTAAAACCCTGTCGGTGTCGATTTTCGCAAAGACAACAAGTGTATCGGCAAACCCTGCATTGGTAATCCACATTTTCTGTCCGTTAAGGATATAATGTTTCCCGTCTTCGGTAAGCTTAGCATTTGTTTTGCCGGAGTTGGCATCACTTCCTGCTCCCGGCTCGGTAAGACAATATGCGCCAAGATACTCCCCTGTTGCGAGTTTGGTCACATAACGCTGACGCTGATCCTTGTTTCCATAATACATTATAGGAAGTGTTCCGATACCGCAATGAGCCATGTAAGCAACGGAGAATGAATAACCTGCACCTGTGGTTTCAGCTACCAGCATCTGTGTTACAAAAGACTGACCGAATCCTCCAAACTCTTCCGGAATAGATACTCCCATTAATCCAAGTTCACCTGACTTTTTCAGGATTGACTTCATAAGCTCCCTGTCGCTTTTCTCAACCTGCTCAAGATTTGGATATACTTCAGCTGCAAGAAAATCGCTGCATGTCTGGGCTATCATCTTCTGTTCCTCATTGAACTCCTCAGGTATGAAAGCATCTTTGGAATCAATTTCACTTACAAGAAATTCACCGCTTTTTAAAAGTTTTCCGTTTTCCATTGTTGTATGATTAATATTTTAATTGCCGATCCTGATCGTTATTGGTTTTCATAATTCAAGTGACTGCACAATCAATTCTGCTATGTCATAGTTCTTAATCTCCTCTTCCCTGTTCTTGTATTTCAGGCCATCGGTAAGCATTGTCATACAGAACGGACATGCAGTTGCTATCACCTTAGCTTCGGTCTTCAGCGCATCCTCTGTTCTTTCAATGAATATCTCCTTTTCTCCTTTTTCCGCCTCTTTGAACATCTGTGCTCCCCCTGCTCCGCAGCATAATGCAAAGCTTTTGTTCCGTTCCATCTCAACCATATTGCCTGTCAGTTTTTTCAGTATGGAGCGTGGTTCATCATATATGTCATTGGCTCGTCCGAGGTAACATGGATCATGGTAGGTTACAGTAACATTCTTAAGTGATTCGGGTTCAATATTGAGCTTTCCCTCTTCAATTTTTCCGTTAATGAATTGAAGGTAATTTATCACCTCATATACTCCGCCAAGGTCGGGGTATTCATTCTTAAAAATGTTAAAGCAGTGAGGACAGATTGTGATAATCTTTTTCACTTCATACATTTTAAAGATCTCTATAACCTGTAAAGCCTGCATCTGGTAAAGCATTTCGTTGCCTGCTCTTCTGGCCGGATCGCCTGTACAGGTCTCTTCCTTCCCAAGGACAGCATAGCTTACATTCAGATGGGTGAGTATTTTGGCAAAGGCCCTCACAACCTTTTTATACCTGTCGTCAAAAGCGCCTGCGCAACCTACCCAGAAGAGGTATTCAGGCTTCTCGCCTCTTGCAAAGAGGTCTGCCATTACAGGGATTTCTATTTTCCGGGTTTCCATATTTTGTTATCCTTTTTGTTAC
>CALMJY010000132.1 GCA_937864815.1 uncultured Bacteroidota bacterium | reverse complement strand
GAAAAGTACCACGCCATCTTTTTGTATCACCTGAATATGGTGAGGATGCCTATGGCGATTATCCTTTGCCGATATCACATGGACAGACAATCTCACAGCCTTATATTGTTGCATATATGACAGAAATAGTTAATCCGTCAAAGCACAAAAAGGTTCTTGAAATTGGAACAGGATCAGGGTATCAGGCTGCTGTTCTGGCGGAGATTGCTGATTCAGTATTTACTATTGAAATAGTTGATGAACTTGCCAGGGAAGCCGGTTCAACATTAAAGAAACTCGGTTACAAAAATATTTTTGTCAGGTCAGGTGATGGGTATAATGGATGGCCTGAGCATGCTCCGTTTGATATTATTATAGTCACTGCTGCTGCAGATCAGATACCGGCTCCCCTGATAGATCAGTTAGCTGACGGAGGAAGGCTTGTCATTCCCGTCGGAAAACCCGGAAATGTTCAGGAATTGAAGCTTGTAACAAAGAAAAGAGGTAAAGTTGAGACAGAAAGGTTAATTTATGTAAGATTTGTACCTTTTAAAAGAAAACAGGAAAGATAAAATAGATATTATCTAATCTCCCGCAGGTATGAAATATTAAAAGTTGTTCCGCTCATCGGCAACCTCAAAAGACCAAGGGACAATTTGTTAACTGAATAGAATAAATTGATATCTAACCATTTTCTCTGAACAGGATACCAGAAATATTCAATGCCATTCAACTGATTGTTTGTGCAAACTGAAATTCCGAGATTCATTAAATCAGATATTCCGATTTTCCCGGAAGCAGAACCTGAAAACAAAACTGCATCCATATTTGTAAACTCAAATAATGCATCGAAGGATACAGAACTATTGTTTTGAAATGAGAGGATAACATTTCCAAACACATCAATTGCCGGGGTTATGATTTTCAGATTCGACAGGAAGGTTGCCGGATCAGGTGAAAACAATCGGATATCGTTTGCCAAAAGAAAGCTTCTGGCCTGAATGCCTGCAGAAGAGTATAAGAACCTGTTATTACTTTTGTAATTAATATTCAGACCATTACTGAATGACAGATTGCCATCACCTGAAGCAGAAAGACTATTGTGGGTACTTTTATCTACAGTGTCAGTTGTTATGAACGAATTTGCAATAAGGAATGCATCAACCTGCTGATTCATATAGGCTTTAAAAGAAAAGTTGCCCAATGAATATTCAGGCGTTTCAAATCTGGAAATATACCTTGGGATTGTCATCAGACTGACCGCAGTATTCCAGTCAATCTGGGGATAAAGGAAGATTTTCTTCTGTGTATCTTCATGGAATGCAGCCTGAAGAGCATATTTATTTGAATGATTCAGGAAGGAGGTGATTTTTTTCTTTTCAGAATTCAGATACCAGCTTGCAAGGAAATACTTCTGGTATGGATGATATGTTCCAAGAGAAAACTGCAATTTTCCTGATTTACCAAGATTCTTATGGTACCTGATATCTGAGTAGAACTCTTCATCATAAATACCATTGAATTGCCGGTATTCCTCCCGCGAAAGAATATCTTCATCAAGGATCTTTCCGAATTGTGTCCGTTTGAAATCGACTGGTGTTGTTCTTTGATTTTTGCTGTCAAATTGCCAGATCCGGTAATTATTACCATATAACCGTCCGCTGTTGAAACCTTTCATGTTAATTCGTTCAATCACCCTTCCCCAGTCGAGTTCATAAACTTCACTTATATTATTCGGATTTATCAGTGAGACGGTAATATGCTGAGATTTATTGGTTGTCCAGCTCTGCAGAAAAATATAATCATCAAAATCTATTTTTTTGTCAGGGTAAAAATGACCATACCAGGTTTCAACCATAGTTTTAAGCAATTCTCTTCCCGTTTCATGAATATCGCGACACACACCTGCTCTGACACTGGTATTTTGTGTGGCCATGGCATTAAGTAATTCAACCGAGGGTACTATTCCTTTTGATGCTTTGCCCGGATATAATCGTGCATGATTGTAATTAATTAAATGGCTTTCTTCCATCAATCTGGTAATAAAGGGGAGGAAATCTCTTCCGAGGTCAGTATAGCCAAGTTCAATAAGGTGTTGGGTACCCATGATTATAGATTGCTTTATCTCTGCTTCATCTGAGGTATGAATAAGGTTATTCCTCCATGAACCATAATATATTTCCTTTTCACCAATTGAGATTTTTGAGTTTGAATATATATCTTCTGTCAGGTTATCCTTCAGAAATTCAAAACCTGTAAGTATATCATAATCTGTATATTTTGCCGATTTCAGAAGATTCTGCAGTGCATAGTTAAACAGTACCACCGGTTCATTTTCGTTAACATTATTAAGTATGTAATACCTGGTTTCAAATTTCGCATGAACCGGAACCGTTCTGTAATTGATACTAAAAGATTTCTGGCTATCGACAGAAGTTGTATCGCTGTCTTCAGTCAGACTGCCTGTCTGTGAATAAATACAATTCATCACAAACAGTACGGATACCATTAATGACAGGATCCTCATTTAGTGATTCCGGAGCGACTCGAACGCTCGACCCACAGCTTAGAAGGCTGTTGCTCTATCCAACTGAGCTACGGAACCATTTTACGGCTGCAAAAATACATTTTTTTTCAATTTCTGCAATCAGATTTGTCAAATGGATTAATAATGAGTTATGAAACCAGGATCATTTAAACTGAGCCCTGTAATCTCTTGGAGACAACCCTTCTGTTTTCCTGAACTGTTTATGAAAATTGGAGATACTTCCAAACCCGCATTCGAGAGCTATATCCTGCACCTGGTAGTCCGTTTCACGTAGCAGATAACAAGCTTTATTTGTTCTGACCCGGTTGAGATATTCAACGAAACATGCTCCGCAATTCTTCTTGAAATAACGGCTGAATGAAAATGGACTCATTTTTGCAATTTTAGCCACATTTTCGAGTGATATTGGTTTGAAGTAGTTTTCCCGGATATAACTGTAAACATCCGTCATTCTTTTATTACCGGTTTCATCATAGGTCATTTTATAATTTTCGGAGCAAAGAAATAGTTTCTTATCAGCCTTGATCAGAATGTTCAGTACGTTAAAGAAATCTATCACTTTGTCCATTCCTTTATTGTTTATCATCTGAACAAGAAATTTTTCTGCCTTCCTCGCATCTTCAGCAGCGAAAGCAATTCCTCTTTCAGTATCAGCAAGTAATTCTCTTAATGAGGTCATTTCATGCTGGGAAAGAAATGACTCTCCAAGTGAGGAGCTCCTGAAATGCATAATAATACCATGTTTTTCAGGAAGCATGCTGTCCTGCTTATAATAATTCCAGCTATGAGGGATATTTCCGGCAATCAGAACCATATCATTCTGATCAAATAACTCGACACTGTCTCCAATTATTCTTGTGCCATTGCTCTTTATATTCAGAACAAGTTCATATTCAGGATGAAAATGCCAGATACCGCCTGAATCATTTATATAAGAAGCCTGAAAACCGCCTCCTTCCTCATATGAAATACTTTCAAGTTCAGCAACCATGACAGTTTGGTATAATTGGTTCTTTCCTATCAAATTTAAATATAATTTTTACAAATTTTCACAATAAAGTGATATAATATCTTACTATATATTTTTGTATTATCAATTTTATATGTAAATTTGATCCAGGCTCATACTAATGAAACAGAGAGGAGATGAGCAAGGGTAGGAAGTGAAATCAACAGGATTGTATTGCAGACATTGACTTTCACATCAGGAACCTGAGGTATAGCGCCAGCTTACTATGGTTCCATCCTTTTATCAGACAGTAGACACGGGAATTATCTCACTAGTAAGACCCGTTCCCAGATTATCACTGCTACCCTTTCTCCTCTTTTTTTTGTACCTGCTGATAAACACCCAAGTTTAATTTTTTTGTGCTTCAAAATAAAAATAAGTTTATCTTTGATTATAGCATAGGGTAATTAATCCAGACGATTTTCTTAATCTTATGAGAACATATATCAGGCGAAGGGAGAAGAATAATCACCTGGTTGTCTTTTTTGGAGGATGGGGATCTGACGAAAACATGTTTGTTCCTCTGTGCTCAGATGACTTTGATTTTATTTTATTCTACAATTATTCTGCTGATGAGGCACTTGTTCTGCCTGAGACAAAAACCTATGAAAGGATAACTCTCATAGCTTGGTCTCTTGGTGTATGGGCTGCTGAATATCTTACATCAAAAACCGGTATTATCCCTGACGTATCTATTGCAGTTAACGGAACCCCCTTCCCTGCTGATAATAGATTTGGCATTCCTTTAAAGGATTTTGAAGATACTCTCAATAACATTACCGGGGAGAATATGGAAAGATTCTACCTGAAGGTCTTTGGCGACAAAAAGACATACCTTATTAATGCTGACAGAGTTCCAAAAAGAACTCTGAGGTCACTCCAGGATGAACTAAGGTGGCTGTATAACAGGATTATGGAACATAATGAATCCGGCTTCAAATGGACCTATGCCATTACAAGCAGAACGGACCGTATTTTTCCTGCTGAAAATCTTAAGAGTTACTGGGGTAAAGAGTCAGGCACAAAGCATATTATAGTTCCAATGCCCCATTATTTATTTCATAACTGGAATTCCTTAATTGAATTCATAAGCTATGTTGAGAATATTACTTCGGTTATATTCAGAAAGAAGTCCAGAAAGACTAAAGATCTTTGATTAACACATTTGAATCAGATTTTAAAATCATCCTGTCAAACTTTTCAAGCATTGAAATTACCCTGTCATATTCCTTATTTCTTTGCACATTAATATGCCCGGTTCCATGCCTCTCAATCCTGGAGAATACAAAACTAACAGATAGTTTTGAAATGTCTATTGAAGGCTGATATAGTCTCTCTTTCCTTTCATTCTCATGGACTGTTGATACAAGATTTACCTCCCGCAGATCCTGTAAAATATCCCTGACAAGTCTTACAGGGATCTTTAACTGAAGTGAAATGGTTTCAGCACTAATTGGTTTTTCACCTACTTCGAATCTTTTAATAATAATATGCAGTATCATTAGCACCAGGGCACGTTTCTGATGATGACTGATATTAAGAGAGTCTGATTCAAATTCATAATTTGAAATATTCTGATTGGCAAATGATAATTCAGCTCCAAGCAGAATTATGAGCCAGGTATACTGAAGCCAGAGGATGAAGAGCGGAACTGCAGCAAAACTACCGTAAATTGCACTAAGTTTGGTTATACCGAACTGAAGATCGATATAGAGCCATTGCAGAATCTGTACTGCCGTACCCGCGATAATACCTGAAATAAGGGCAGGTAAAAACTTAACCTTTGTATTAGGCATTATAATGAATAACACCGTAAGTGTAACCCATGTCAGGAAGTATGGAGCAAATTTAAATGTGAAAGTTACCAGAGGCTTGAAATAATCAAGTATCGGCGCTTTCGTCATAAATTCAGTCAGGTAAGCCGAGATGAATACTGTTATACTGCTGGACAGGATTATGAATACAGGAGCTATAAGCATTATTGTAAGATAGTCAGTGAATTTCCTGTACCATAGCCGCGATGACCTTATTTGCCAGATATGGTTGAATGAGTTTTCAATATGGTTCAATAGTGACATAACCGACCAGAAAAGAATTACCATACCTATTCCTGCGAGGTATCCGCCCCTGGTTTCTTCAAGCGCTGTTCTGGCACTCGTAAGGAGCCAGTTCAACACCTCCTGGTGTGAAGAAAATTCTTTGGTTATCAGCGCCTCAAGGTTCTGGTCAAGTCCAAAGCCCTTAGCTATTGCAAATGCAATTGCAGCAACAGGAATTACAGATAACATTGAATAAAATGTCAATGCTGATGCCCTTAACTGGACCTTGTCATTTGAGAATCCCCTGGCAGCGATCATCACAATCCTTAATTGCCTGATAAGAAAAGTCTTCCCTTTGGAAATCTCAGATAAGGGAGTGTGCCAGATTATTTCATTAATTCGCTTTATCTGGATTAAAGCCCATGAAACAGGATTTGCCATAGTGTACAGATTATATTCAAATATACAAAATTGTGCTAATTTCACTTTATAAAACAAACGGAATGAGGATAGAGATAACCGAATTTATTGAAGGTGCTAAAAAAGCTGAGGGATTAGCCGTAATTATTGATGTATTCAGGGCTTTTTCTGTCGAGTGCTATGGATACGATGCAGGAGCATCTCAGGTCATTGCCACCTCTGAAGTCGGAGAAGCATTGAGACTCAGGCAGCACTATAATAATTCAGTGCTGGTTGGCGAAAGAGATGAAAGGAAAATACCGGGTTTTGATTTCGGTAATAGTCCAACAGAACTGATAAAGGCTGAATTAACCGGAAAAACCATTATTCACACTACCACTGCAGGTACTCAGGGACTTATTAATGCTGAAAATGCAGAATTCATTATTACAGGAAGTTTTGTCAATGCAGCAGCTATTGTCAGATATATAAATCATATCAAGCCTCCGGTTGTAACCCTTGTTGCCATGGGATACAGGGCAAATATAACTGCTGATGAGGATATAATGTGTGCGGAGCTGATAAAAGGCAGACTGGAAGGCAAATCTGTAATAACTGAAAAAGATATTGCCGGTCTGCAATATTCATCAGGTAAGCGATTCTTTAAGCCGGAGAACATTGATTTTTCACCTCCGACTGATTTCTTTTTGTGTACTATTACTGACAGATTTGATTTTGTTCTTAAAGCACTTAAAAGGCCTGATGGGAATATATCGATTATAAGAACAGATATATGATTTTGAAAATAAATGAAATACGAATAGTCAAAAAAAAATTCTATTTAAACTGCCATTCGCAGGAAGGTTTATTTCTTATTTACAATTAATCAGAAGATTGCCATAATGTTTTTTCGCCTGTGGATTTCACGGTAAGTACAAAACATGCACATCCTGTAAAAAACGAAGAAGTAATTTGATTTCTTCCCGGACTCAAGGCTCATTTCCATGCGCTCCCTGTACCTTATGAAAACTGCAGCAAGAAGAAGGCTTAATCTCCACATACTTATTCTCCGATATGATCTGAGCATTGTGAGAGTATCACAAAAATTATTTTTATCAGTTACTTTGTCATACAACATGCTGAGATTTTCAATGCTTAGCTTCACTTTGTCGAGATACTCCCTGTTGGATTCAAGTCCTTCATGTATAAGAGGATTGTCAATATGAAGAATATTTATACCAGCATTTCTGAGCTGGAAACTAAGAAGGGTATCCTCGTGACCGTATTGTTTAAGCTCTTCATAGAACCTGATCTTGGAGAAAACAGACTTTGCGATGAGAACATTAAATGTAAAGAAATCGGAATGTGGTCTCTTCTTTCTTTCTGAGGCCTTTTTCTGTTCCCTCCACTTTCCGTATTTCCACCTTAGCAGTTTATCCGGATCACCGGGAGTACTGTCGCTATAGGTTATGCCACCACAAATTACCTGAGAAGTTCCTATTGAAGAGACATATTTGCTCAGATACGATTCTGCAGTACCGGGAAGCATCATATCGGCATCAATAAATAACAGGTAATCGCCTTCCGCTTCCAGTGCCAGCTTATTCCTGGTAGCTGCTCTGCCAATATTTTTTTCAAATGAAATAATCTTTACTCCATTCCCTTCAAGTGCCCTGAATTTCTCTTTGTATTCAGGACTGGATGCATCATCGCCGATTAAGATTTCGCATAATTCAGGAACCTTTCCCATGGCTCCCTTCATGCTGTGGACTAGTGCAACTATATCATAATTAAATACAGGAATGAGGAGAGATATCTTCATTTTCCGATTAATGTTCAAAAACCAAAAATACAATATATTTTCTTAATAATACACCGGATACATTTGGCAAAGAAATTGCATTGGCTAATTTTGCATATATCTTTTAATATCATTTTCAATGATGAAAAAGCATTTACTTGTTTTACTTTGCTCTTTTCTTCCAGGATTGGTTTTCAGTCAATTAAAGCCAGGTTATGAGATAAACATTACTATAAACGGACTCAGGGATTCCTCTGTTTATCTTGCATATCATCTCGGTGACAAACAATATATAAACGACACAATTAAGCTGGATAAAAATGGAAAAGCTGTACTGAAAGGACAACAACAGTTATCACAGGGCATCTATATGATCGTTCTTCCCGGAAGAAACTATTTTGAGATGCTGATGTCCACAGATCAGATTTTCAGCGTGAGCTGCTCATATAGTGACTATTTTAATACATTGAAATTTGATGGCTCAGATGAAAATTCAGCATTTGTATCCTATCAGAAGAAGTGGGGAAAGCTCCAGGAACAAATGGCTGCTCTTTCAAAACGTTCCCAGAATAATATGGACAACAAGGATTCTCTAAAAGTTATAAATGAAATCCAGTTAAACCAGGAAAAGATAATGAAGGATTACCTGGGCAGTGTCATTTCTGAAAACGATGGAAATATGCTGGGAACACTTGTTAAGGCAATAATGCCTGTTGAAATACCGGACTTTAAGATTCCTGGTGGCATAAAAAATCCTGATTCACTGAGATGGGTTCTCAACTATAATTATAATAAGGATCACTTCTTTGACAATATAAGCCTTACGGATGAAAGACTCATCCGTACTCCCATTCTGCATGCAAAACTTAATACCTTTTTTTCAAATGTAGTTATACAGGCTCCTGATTCGATTAATAAAGAGATAGATAAGATAATTGCGAAATGCAAAGATAACTATAAGATGTTCCAGTTTGTATCAGTGTTTCTGTTTAATCACTTCAGAACCAGTGAAATAATGGGACACGATGCCGTGATGGTGAAGCTGGCAGATGATATTTATCTTTCAGGAAAGGCAGACTGGGTAACAAAAGAGTTTAAAGATGACCTTAGGAAGCAAATAGAACTTATCAGGCCAAACCTGATTGGGAAAAAAGGACAGAATCTGGTAATGGATTCATATAAGGGAATTTTTGTTTCACTTTATGATATTGAAAAGGAATTTACAATTCTTTATTTCTGGGAACCCGACTGCGGACATTGTAAGGAAGCCACCCCAAAGCTTAAAGCATATTACGAAAAGGCCAAAAATGACAATATTGAGGTTTTCGCTGTATGCACTACCGCCGAAAAGGAGAAATGGTCAAAATATATCGAGGAGAACCAGATAGCCTGGATAAACGGCTGGGATCCTAAAAGAAGTTCACATTTCGACTATTATTATAATGTACAGTCAACACCTATGGTTTACATTCTGGACCGGAACAAAAAGATAATTGCAAAAAAACTCGCTGTTGAGAATATTGGTTCCTTCATTGATAATTACAGGAAGTACTTCAAATAGTGAACTGTCCGAGTTTTTTTATTGCTCCGGCCAGCTCATAAACAGTTGAGAACTCTTCTGCTTTTTGGCCTTCTACAAGTCTCCAGTTCTTAAAATTTCCTGAAGGAACAATGATATAGCGTCCGGTTTTTTCTTTTGAAACTGAAAAACCGTTACGGTTAACAGCCTTCTCTGTCCAGTGGCGGAGTATCCCCTTCCCTTCTACATATATGCTGCCCTGCTCCTCTCCAATGAAAGTAAAGGTTCCCTGATCAGAATTATATCTTGCCGGGGATGAATCAAAAATATGGTCAAACTCTCCCTGTATCATCAGGTCTTCAGGTGCACCCTCAACAAGTCTTTTATCCTTCAGAAGCCATATTTTATCAGCCTGACTTATTGCCATTTGAAGATCATGGGTGGAAAAGATTATTGTTTTGCCAGTAGTCTTTGCAAGGTTATGCAGCAAATGCAGTATTTCGAATTTACTACCTATATCAAGAAAGGCGGTGGGTTCATCCATCAGCAACAATCCGGTATCCTGTGCAAGAATTCGTGCAATCATTGCCCGTTGTCGTTCACCGTCAGACAGCTCACTTATAAAACGTGAATAGAATGAAGTCATTCCGGCATTCTCCAATGCTTCAAGAATCCTGTTATGGTTTTCACTGTCAATTCTTCCAGTCCAGTTTGTATAAGGATAACGTCCAAGCGAGACAAGATCATAAACATTCATATTTGTTGCCCTTACAGTCTCAGTTGAAATAAATCCAACTTTCCGGGCAAGTTCAAGCCGTGAATATTCAAGTATATCCCTTTCTTCATGATAAATTTTACCCCGGAGCACCGGCTGAAGCCCGATAATTGTTCTGAGAAGGGTACTTTTTCCGGAGCCATTTTTACCTATTACCGCGATTAATTCTCCCCTGAAAGCAGTTGAACAGAGGCCTTCCAGAATTATTGTCTCATCCCTCCCGGAACGGTATCCGGTACTGAGACCTTCAATTGTCACTATTTTATCAGCAGTAACCATTAATATACTCCGGAGTATTTTCTGTTCCTTAATATCACCCATATTACAATGGGAATCCCAATAAGAGAGGTTACAGCATTCAGTGGTAAAACCTTTTCAGACCCCGGAAGCTGTGCAATAATATCACTGAGCAGCATCACAGATCCTCCAGTCAGTATTGAACCTGGTATCAGGATTTTATGATCGGAAGTCCTGAATATAATTCTTGCCATATGAGGTACGGCTATACCAATAAATCCTATTGGGCCGCAAAATGCCGTTACACTTCCGGCAAGAATGCTTGTACAGGAAAAAATAACAATCCTGGCTAATTTCACATTAAGGCCTATACTAACTGCATAATTTTCACCCAACAGCAGAGCATTAAGCATTTTTGAAGAAACCAGACTAAGTACAATACCCACCGATACAGAAACCATAAGAACCATTAACTGGTCGGATGTAAGATTTCCAAGACTGCCCATTGTCCATATAACATAAGCCTTAAGCAATGATTCACTACTGAAATACTGCATCAGAATGACAAGTGCTGAAATTCCACTTGAGAGCATTATTCCAAGGATAAGAATCGTCATAATGTCCTTAATCCGGGAAGCTATTAACATAATAATTATCATTATAACTCCCGCTCCTGCCCAGGATGAAACAACAAGTATCCAGTTACCAAAGCCTGCAAGTGTTTCAGGTGAGATACTTACCGAAAAACCGAGAATTACAAAAGCTACACCAAGACTTGCTCCTGAAGTAATTCCAAGTACATCCGGACCTGCCAGAGGGTTTCTGAATATTGTCTGCATCTGCAAACCGCTGAGCGACAAGCCAATCCCGACCAGAAAAGCGGTTGCAGCTTTGGGAAGACGGAATTTAAACAGAATTGTTTCCATGTGGCCTTCTCCACCTGAGAACATTGCATTCAAGACATCACCCGGATTCAGGCTGACAGATCCCAAAAACAGATCAAGAAGGAAAAGCATTCCTGCCAGAACAATCAGTAAAATGAAAATCAGATATTGCTGACCGGAATCGGCTAAATACACATCATTTGATATTCTGGATTCGCTTCTCAATTTAACATATCAGTTTACTTTTCGATAATAGTATAATTCGTGTCCGGAGAAAAGTCCGGGATGAAGAATTGATGCCATATCCTTTAATATAAGGTGCGGCCATAAGGCTCCGCTTTCCCAGTAGTCGTTTCCACCTGTTTCAGTAATTCGCTTGTTATTATTATATAGATTTCCATTCCTGAAGCACTTAAGATCGGCCAAACGATTGTCTACAAGAGAAATGTCGTCTGAATTAATAACAGTGCCGATATTTAGCCAGTAATCTGCATTCATTGCAGCAATATAGACATTTTCAAGTCCATATGGCATTGACACCGATGAAGAGGTATTTTTCCAGAGATAATTACCACCTGCATCTTCGATGAGTTTGCTGACAAATGAATTTCCCGGAGATATAAACCAGGTATCTTTAAATGGCAAGCCAAGAAGGACCAGGGGCTTGCTTTCTGTATTTTCCTTCACATAATCCCTGATTGCATTGTAATCATTAACTTCTTTATTGTAAATGCTGTCGGCCAGTTCTTCTTTACAATAAAGGGCACCAAACATCTTTATCCATTCAGCTTTAGCAAGGGGATCTGTTTCAAGATAATCACCATTGAACATAATTTTTATCCCCAGTTCATTTAGCTTATTGACATGCCCTGATGATTCACTACCAATTCCATACATCATTACAAGATCAGGAGATAATTTAATAATAAGTTCTTGATTCAGGCTCGTCTCATATCCTACCTCACTTATTGTTCCTTGTTTAACACGTACAGTTATTTCTTCAGAATATGCATATCCTGCAGTTGAAATTCCTGTTATTGACTCGCTTTCACCAAGTGCATTTATCATACCTGCATGTGTAGTCGACATGCAGACAATGGATCCAACAGGAACAAATATTACCTTTTCAGCCGGAATTTCAGGAGGTGCAGGACTGTCTCTCTTTACAAGGTAATATACTAGTTTTATTCCTTCAGCACCCTGCCACGGATCCGTAACAGTTAATATGGAGTAATTTTCATATTTGATTATTGAAAAGCCCTTAGCAGTTTTTACTATATGATTATCAGTGTCTTGTTTTTCATCCTCCATTTTTTTATGATCAGCATGGCATGAGATGAGCATAACTACCAAAGTAATTATCAGGCTGTGTCTTAATAGAGCTGACAATAAATATGGACGATCTATAATCCTCATATCAGTTGAAATCAGAATTCAGTCTGAAATACATCATACCCGGGATGATGTCTGTACGTTCATCAGTTTTAAGAATTCCTGTACTGCTATATACCAGAAGATGTCCTTTCTGCTGGTAATCTACAGCATCAGTAGTCAGTATGTCACCATTTACCGGATTAACTGCCAGTTTGTAAAAATAGTGCCCTGCTTCAGGTATAAATGGAGCTGAAGCCGATACAGACATAGCATCTGTTTTGATCTTTCTGACACCTGATTCCAGGTAGTATAGAGTTGAACCATCGCCGGCGATCTGCAGGCATGATGGTGAAGACATCTTGGTTGGAAAAACCAGTTTCCGTTCAACATCATTTGTTGAAGTATTAACAGCAATAAGTTCCGCAAAATTTTCTCTCATCCAGCCACCATTGCAAAGTACCCATAATGTTTTATTTTTATCAATAACCATGCTTTCCGGTTCCACTGCCACCTCAATTGAATCTATTACCTTGTCATTATCAGTATTGATAACCATAACTTCTCTGCCACCTATCCAGTTTGCAATGTAGGCTCTGTTTCTCAGGACGGCAATTGCTTCGGAAGTATGCCGTATATTAATGTATCCTGAAATTTTATTGTCAGACAGATCAATTACCGCAACAGAATCAGAGTACATGCTTGATACATAAGCCTTTGAATTACTTATTATTGAAATATGACGAGGAGAATTAAGGCCTGTTATTGTTTTAACAGATTCAAGCGTATTTTTTTCAACCACTTCAATCTTTCCCGAGTTGTTGACAACGATGTATATCCTCTCTCCTGATATTGCCATTGAATTAGGCACATCTCCCAAAGGCCGTCCATTAACGTTCAGGAAGATTTCGTTATAAATTTTTGCAGAATCATATGAATAGAACGACAGCGATCCATTCCCTCCCATAAAATTTCCTTCATTGATTATGAAAACTCCGCTTCCTTCAAGAAATGTTCCGGGAGCATCATTTTCTTTTGTACAGGATAATAAAAAAACAAAAACAGAAACGAACAAAAAGAGATTTTTCATTTGGGATTACTTTACTATTTGGATTAATAATTTCAGAGAAAAAGACCTGCCTGGCTGGGGATAATAGGCAATTGTCTGATAAGTTATATTAAACAGATTATCAACTGTTAAACCAAGGTTGAATAGTTTTGATCTGTGCTGTAAACTATACCCTGATGATATTGAATTCAAAACAAATCCGGGAAGATAAGAGGTGTTGTCGGATGTGGTATATCTTTTTCCTGTATACCCGGTTCTCCAGTCAGCGTACCAGCCCTTATAACCAAACCTTAGCAATCCATTTACCTGATGTTCAGGGATATATATAAGCTGTTTACCTATCGATTCATCATTATGTATATCAGAACCTGTTGTAATGGCATTAGTGTAGATATATGAAATCTTCAGGGATGATTCCATTCGGGTTGTATTGTATTCAAAAGTGGTTGATGATTCAATGCCGGATGTGTTAACATTTTTTACATTATCTGCTATCCAGTAGGAATAATTGCCTGGTCGCCATTGAATCAAATTATTTATTGAATTATGATAAGCTGAAACATTAAATGCTGCCTTGAGCGGAAGAGAAATCTGGTGTGTCATTTCATATGTGAGTTCATAAGTAAGAGCGCTCTCACTCTGAAGATTTTGATTTCCACCCGGAACCCAGAAAAGGTCATTCATGGAGGGTAATTTAGAATTTCGTGAGAAATTGGCCTTCAGGTAATGTTCCTCTGAATTAGTAATTCTGAACTGCAAACCCGTTGAGAAATCAGGAATAAGAAGTGTTTTTCCATGTAATATTTCCTTAACGTGGAGGGTAGCACCAAGTTTTCCATTACTGTTCACTTCGGCAATAGCTGCAAGAGACAAAACATTTCTCCCGCTTTTCCCTTCCGAATAGTTTTCTGAATTCACAAGTACATGTTCATTTTCAAGAATTAATTTCGAACGGATGTTCCCCCCTATCCTGTTCATCATTCCCGTTTTCATGATCATTGATTCGCTCCGGTTGTGCGAATCGATCGAAGCTGATGCATTGGTATAGTTGAGTTTTGACAAAGTATATGCTCCCGTTATAAAATACTCTGATATTCCGAATTGCCCATCATAGTTCACCATAGCTCTCAATGATTCATCAACCTGTTTCTCTGTTAATGAGGATTGAGGGATAAGCATTGAGGATGGAAGATTCCGGTCTGCATACTGATACCAGAGCCTTGCAGAAAGGACATCTTTTGATTTCCTGTAATAGAATTCCTGCATTAATCCCCGCATAATTGTTTCGTTGTTTTCCATTACTTCCTTCACAGGTTCAGCAGATGTTACATCATTATAGTATTCAAAATCATTTTCCGAATAACTCATATATACTCTGGTAGATGACTGAAAATTCAGACTTCCTGCCCGGGCTTTTATCTGACCGGAATAATGACCAAAACTGCCAATTAACGGGCTGAACGACACAATTGCTCCATTACGCCACACAGGTTTGTTTTCAAGATTAATTATTCCACCTATTCCTCCTGTTCCTTCAGAAAGAGAAGAACCTCCATAACTTATGTCAACTCTGTCTATTAATCCAGCCGGAACAAGAGAAAGATCAGCCTGTCCCAGCATCGGATTATTTATATTTATGTTGTTCCATTGAAGTTGAGTATGGCTTGCTCCTGTACCCCTGAATGATGGAGTTGCAGAACCGCCCAATCCGTAACTTTTTACAAAAATTCCTGAGTTTTCAACAAGCAGATCTTCAAGGGATTCATGATAGTATCTTGATAATATAGCAGTATCAATTCTGACTTTTTTATATCCTGCTAATACTTCATTTGCTTTTTTCCCTGATATAATAACTTCATTGATCTTAACAGTATCCTGAAAAAAAGAATCCTGTCCTGAAAGTGGCAGACAGATGAGTAATATCAGTCCTGTCTGACCGATTTTACGCAAAAGGCTTCTGTTTGCTGGCTTTACCATTTTAATTCCGCAGTTATCAATAAATAATCAGTTTAAACTGATTTTGATTTTCAAAACATTGCGGAAATCTGAAGGCGGGAATCAATTTATGATTCTTGCTTTTCTTCCCGAAAGCTTTGAAAAATCTTGTATAATGGCAGGTCTTCTGACTTATCCCGGTATTTTGAAGCCTTCCCATCGCGCCGGAGCGTAACAGTGGCAGGTATTTCAAAAACCATTATCGTTTGAACGACAGGGCATCACAGCAGCGGGTACTGTTGCGGATTCCAACCGCATTCCCTTTTCATTGCAATGATTTTATTTCACTGCAACACCAAAACATTGCAAATATAAACGATTTATTATTTAACAGCAAAATGATTAAATAATGATATGAACACTTATTAACAACCGTCAATAGCTGACTTGCTTGAGGATCTGCTCACCTATTCCAATTTTGTAACCTGCTGATATATAAATTATATTACCCATATTGTCGGTAATCATAACAACAGGCAGATTCTCACCCGAAAATCTTTCTTTACTAATTGAAGAATCAAGAATTTCAAGATTAGTGTCATTGGCAAAGAGAGAATTCACAGGAAGTCCTTTCAGTGAAGCCGGATCAAAACCTGCGGAGATTGAAGATTTACCATTTAAGAAAGCAAAATATCCTCCCCATGAATCCAGTTCCGATTTCAGAAGTGGCAGATCATTGAAGATATGCTTTGTAGGTTCTTTATCCGGATCAAACCAAATAATCACCAATCCCTGTTTTTCAATACTGCCAGGCAGGCTATTGTTGCCATCAAAAAGCCGGTTGATTTTTTGAAGATCAAATTTTCCCAGGATCTTCCTTTCAACACCCTCCTTTCTTAAGGAAATTGACAATTCACGGTGTTCGCTCTCCCTTAGCTCAAAGAAAGTAATATTCGATAAAATCCTGTCATCAGAAATTCTGTTACCGGTTACAAGCATATATTTTCCTGGTGGCAGTTGAATCTCCTCATTGAATTCGGTTGCCTTTCGGTTAAAGTCATATGCAAGCGTTATATATTTTCCATTTTCAAACCGGGCCAGTGTAAAATGCTTATAATATTCAGGTACCGGTTTGTTTTCGGAAGTTCTTATTCTTACAAACCCTTTCTTTTCAGAGGGAGGCGTCTGACCGGCAAAATATACATCATGCCATTTATTATCCAGCAGATACTGAGGTATAAGTCTTCCATCCTCAAGTCGTGCCGGGATTCCCAGGCTTCTGCACATTGCAACGAAGCAAATAGACCTTGACCATGAATCCGACACTTTCAGATCATGAACACCAATTGGTGTTATAGGAGTTTTGTAATAGTTCTCCTCATCTGCGAGACGAATATTCTCACTAATATAAGCAGTGATAAGTGATGGATCTCCTGGTGCATTTTTGATCAGATTCTCTGGCAGAGCAGATCTGAAGTAACTCCTCCATGGACCTATCATCTCATTACCTATCCGTGGATTTAAAGTGTACTGAGCATTGCTTTTGAAAGGTTCTTCATTCATTTTCTCAGAAGAAATGCCGCAATAGAACAAATGATCTGAAAGAACTGTTGATTTTATGTCTCTAAGGTCCTTATCAGCAAGCATCTCCAGAAGAAATAACGCTTTATTAATCAGTGAATCAGGCACTATGGATATAAAAGACATTATTTCATTATAATTTCCCATAGCCCGGGAAAAAACTGATACCAATCTTGATGTGTCTATTCTTCGGTTTAATCCGTATGACATTACTTCCTCAGGCTGAATCCATGAATCGATATACTCTTTCCTTATAAGGTTACCTTCCGCAAGACGTTGTTCATTATTCTTCACCATTTCCTCAGGTAATCCCTCAAACGGTTTACGAACAATCGGAACACTCAGATCCATATCTATACACTCTCCATCTGTGACTTCTCTACCTATCATCAGATGAATTGTATCACTTTCACCTACTGATATTTTTCTGAAGTCAAACAACCCATCCTTTGAAGCCCATATTAAAAGATCACCGAGACCTGTTTCAAAAATACTGAACCCTGATTCGTTAGTTAAAACCTGGGTTAATGGAAAGAATTCAGCATAATTATATAGTCTATACTCAACATTTGCATCTTGTTCAGGATTCCCATTTTTATCAGTGACATAAACAGTAATTCTCTTTGTTACAGCGTATTTCGCCAGATTATTGACTTCAGAATAAAATTTGTAGGTATTTATCCTGTTTTCTGTGCCGTATGAGGCTCCAAATGATTTGGTATGAACCAGCATTGCCCTACGCGCTGGTTCAGTGAACCATCCTCTGTCAATAACAGGTTCAGGTTCGCATGCACCAAAATAAAACCATTCTCCATTATCCCATATCTCCACCCATGCATGATTATCATCACTATGAGCCCATCGTGGTGTATAAACCTGTCTGGCAGGTATCCCTGCAGTGCGTAATGCAGCAACCGTAAATGTTGATTCTTCCCCGCAACGTCCTCTCGCTGACAGAATTGTTGCCATCGGTGATGATGTTCGTATATCTGATGCCTGGTAGTTTACTTTCTCGTGACACCAGTGATTAATCTCAAGAGCGGCATCTTTCAGGCTGAGTTTGCTAACCCGTGTCATTATTTCATCATAATATACAATTCTGAATGAATCGAGGTTTTCATTATTGACCCGTACAGGAAGTACATAATGAAGGAAAATATCATCAGGGATAGTTTTACCCCAGTCTGTCTCTTTTCTGGCTTTCAGAGACAGGTCGGCATTTGCCAGAAAAAACTCGCCCTGATAATCTGCAAGGTCACTAAGAGGCATAAAAGCAAAAAGAAATTTCAAAGCTTCAGATTGCTGGTTTGAAATTCCTTTTTCAAATACAGAAAAGAGTTCATTCTGCCTGTTTACTGCAAGTTGCTTTCGTTCTGCGAATGCTTTTTCAACTATTTCACGGTAATCCTTGTCATATATGAGAGAATCATCCGAACAACCTGCTAACACTATTAAAATCAGAAAAATAAGAAATAATTTAGTCTGTTTCATAGTGATTGTTAATTGTTTATATACTGCCGCAGGAATTTCGTACAATAAGCTCAGGAGGGATTGATACCTGCCTTTTATATTTTCCTTTCCCTGAGTTCTTTATTTCACTCCATATCATGTTTGCAACCTTAACTGACATTCCTGAAAGCTGTTTCTTCAATGATGTAACCGGGGCAAACATAATATCAAAGCCAATACCTTCCTCCATCGATATTAAGGCTATATCCTGTGGTATCCGCAAGTTTTTCTTCCTCATTACAGACATTAGCGGATATACAAGACTTGCATTTAATACAATCATAATTTCGGCCCTGAACGGAGGACGTAATAGTTGTTCAAATTTACTAAAATCCATATCAGAATCGATCAATGGATTATCAATTTCTACAAGCACAGGTTTACTGAGGGATGGATTTTTACTGATCAATTCAGTAATATCATCAATTTCAGGACTATTTGGCTGCAGTCGCTTTTTATCAGCAACTATTATTACATTTTTATACCCGAGTTTAGCAATATGATTTACAACCAGTGAGGCACCGGCTGCTGAATCAGAGGTTATTGTATTAAGACGCAACGTCCTGCTGTTTTTTTCAAGAATAATAAATGGATAATCAACTGTTCGAAGAGACCTGATGGTATTCTCATCAGCTGCATCTCCATAAAGAATCAGTCCGCTGTAGAATTTTTTGAAAGATCCTACCAGCCTGTCATACCTCTGATCATCAGAATCTTTAGAAATAACAGAAAATCCAAGTCCTATGCTCGAGAATGCTTTTTGCAGGTATGGAGTGATCTGAATTACAAACGGATCACTGTATGAAGGCACAATCATTCCAAGTATACCGGGCTTATCTTCAACAGGCAGAGATTCACTCTCACCTGATGTATTGCCAAAAAAGCCCATTTGCTTTGCCAGGGCAAGTACTTTCTCCTGGGTATCCTTTCTGATACCCTGCTCGTCAGCTTTGTTATTGAGTACAAGTGATACCAATGTACTGGATACACCAAGCCTGGCGGCTAAATCCTTATTCTTAAATTTTTTTCCCATTTCCCCTTTGAGATAATGGAATAAATTTAAAAAATTTATTTTAGCTGGAGTCAGTTTTATATTTTTTTAACAAAGAGGAAGTCTCATAAGACTGTATTTACCCCCCATCCCCCCAGGGGGGCTTTCAAATCCAGTGATTTTCAATAAGTCCCCCATAGAGGGGGATTTAGGGGTGGAAGGCTTAAGGGACAGCCTCAAATATGTTTGCCATAAGTCTGAATTTACTTTTTTGGAGGATTAATACCCCTCTGTCTTGCAGCATCCTCAAGCCGCTGTTGCCATTTCGATTTTTTCAGAGGCTTCTTTTTATTTTCCTCCAGTGTTGCAAGAACCGACTCGGCATTTATAAACCTTTTTGAGAGTATATTCTGGAAATAGGTCAGCACGTTAGCAAGGAAGTAATAATATGTAAGTCCTGATGAGAAATTATTAAGTATCAGCATAAACATTACTGGCATCATGTACATCATAAGTTTCATTCCAGGCTGATCAGAACCAGGTGATGAACCCTGCATTTTCATTGTAAGCAAGGTTGATGCAGTCATGAGTAGCGTAAATAAGCTGACGTGACTTCCGTAAAGCGGTATTGTAAATGGCAATGTCAATATGGAATCATAAGTTGAAAGGTCTGTTGCCCAGAGAAAATGTTCCTGTCTCAATTCGATTGAAACAGGGAAAAACCTGAACATTGCAAAGAGTATCGGCATCTGGAGAAGCATAGGAAGACATCCGCCCATTGGATTTACGCCAGCCCTCTTGTACAGATCCATGGTTGCCTGCTGTTTTTTCAGTGCATCTTCCTTTTTCGGGAACTTTTTACCCAGTTCATCAACCTGTGGTTTCAAAATCTGCATTTTCGCAGTTGACTGATATGATTTAAAGGTAAGAGGGAAAAGTACTATCTTAATTATAATTGTAAGA
>CALMJY010000131.1 GCA_937864815.1 uncultured Bacteroidota bacterium | reverse complement strand
TCCGTATCATCCTTCCCTTTTGAGCAAAACGAAAAAAGAAAAAGTATGCTGAAAAGTATGATGTTAATTCGTTTTTTCATAGAAGAAATTTTAGAGATGGTCATTTTCAGCAGGTTTTAACATGCCTTTGTAATCGGCCAGGATTGATTTTTTAATTGTTACTATTCTCATACTTGTTATCATATTCTATTTTTTTACTCTTTTCATTTCCGCAGGCATTTTCTTAATGACACAATATTGACCCGGTAGTAGTATTCACCCTTCCGGTGAGTATAATCACTTCCGAACATAATGGTTCCGGATAAACCGTCGCTGCTGAAGCATTTCCCGGGGATTTGTCCGGGATAGCGGGTGTGATCAGAACCGCTCCGGGGGTTCTGGTTATGAATAATCTCCCAGGAACCAAAAAGATTTGTTGATTCATACAGATGAAGCTCTGATTCGCAATCCCATTTCGTGAACTCATCAGGAGCAGCATCCCCCTGTGTGAGTCGATATTACTGAATACCATATCTGATTACCTGTTTTCCGCTTTTTAAAGGGATAATCTGTGAATTCCACACAAAAGACGCCTTTATGCCATCAGGGATTGTAATTTCGCCTAACAGGTCTGAACCCTTTCTTTCAACTGACATCGAAATGTTTCCCAGATGATGAGGATAAACTGCTTTCACCGATGTCAGGTTCCCAAAATGTGGTTCGATAACTACTTCCCTGTGTCCGGGGACAACAGGTCGTATTCCACAAACTGTTCTGAAGAAATGGTAGTTGGGAGAGCTGCTCCAGGGATGACATTCCGATCTCTGGTTCTCCTCACCCCATTCAAGCGGAACCTCTGCAAAAGTGCTCATGCCTCGTTCCTTCATCATCCGCCATTCAGAGATTTCTGCAGGAAACATATCCTGCAATCTTGTTTCGTTCAGAGCTTCAAAAAGGTAGAGATGGAGAAACAGATCCACCTGGCCGAACCAGTCTTTTGGTTCAAGGAGCTTTGTCATGAGTTGTTTTGCTTCTTCTCCCTTGACTGCTCCAGCAAGTATTGCCATGATATTAGTTATCTGGCTGATCTGTTTATTATCAGGTGATTCAGTATAAAAACCATCTGGATTTTTGCAAAGGTTGTTTACTGATCCGCAAATTGCATCAGCCATGTTAATGAAGAGATCAGTTTTTTCATTGTCGCCCAGGTAGCTGAAGATCTCCGAGGCATGGCGCAAAGTGTATGCATAGTGCAAAGAATAAAGAGTGTTATTGCCCTTATAGACATCCGGCGGTTCCCCGTTGTTGTAATGCCTTGGCCATGCGAGCGCTCCCCACCAGCTGATTTTCCCCAGGAGACCGTTTGGCTGTATTCTTCTTTCGTACCAGCCAAGGACATTTGTTATACCCGGTTCAAAAGCGGCAATGAATTCTTTATCATCTTTCCACATCATATAATCATATACCTGGTCGATCCAGATCAGTGAATACGACGGTATTATAAGATGAAATGGATTTGGGTAACAGGCATAGGTAAGCCCTTCGGGGATCCTCGACTGGTCAAACTGGATAAGAGAATTTCGTGTGAGATGATCATCTCCTGAAAGAGTAAGAAGGGACAGGTTATGGACACGCGAATCTCCTGTATACTGCATCTGCTCATAGGCTGCATCAGAGAGAAGCATGTCCTGGGCACAGATGCTTATTGTACGCCAGCCGGCCTCCATTATCCAGTCGAAATCAGGATTTCCGGTTATGAATGATGCTTTCAGGTCAAGCGGTGATCTGCATTCCATGTTATAATATGAGTTAATGGCAAGAGGATCATCTTTTGTCTCAATATCGAGCTGAATGTATCTGAACGCCCTGATGTAGAGAGGTTTGAAGAGCCTCTTCTCACCTCCGTCAGGTATGAAAACATCCTTGATGCCAACCATTCTCTTACCCTCGATTTCGTTACGGTTACCTTTCGGAGAGTGGTTTCTTACAATAAGATTCTCGGCATACATTGCCTGAATCCATGAGTCCCTGCCGCCACTGACAAGTAACTCCGGATATCCCAGGCTTTCAACGCTGTTGTCGATAAGCAGTGTAACTTTGCTATTTGCGGGAATGGTAAGACTGCCGGTCCCTTTAATGAAATCCTGGCTGAGTGGTACGCCCTCAGCCCTTCTGACCTCTGAAAAGAACTCTTTCTTCTCAAGAAGGAGCCCTGTTCTCCGCGGGATAAGCATTTTGCCTTCTCCGTACAGAATGCCGCCAGCAAACTGTTCCCCTCTTCCCCCGGCAATGTCGGACCATTTTGCAGGAAGCCATTTACTATCGTCAAAGTCGATATTCTCCCATCCCCAGGGATATTTATCAGCCCTGACGCTGTCGGTTGGATTTCCTACATAGAGCCCGAAATCAATTGTATTGCGGTCCATCATCCAGTCGACAATTTTAGGTGAGACGGCCTCATTTCTGATGCACTTCCAGGCGCCGCCTGAGGTATTTACAATGCTTTCAGCCTTTGTATCTCCCTGCATTATGAAATTGGTCATCTGTGAAAAGAAGGTAAATGACCTTTTGGGTCCCCAGTTGACTACCTCTGCAGCAATGCTGTTTTTACCCGATTTAAGATATGGTGCAATATCTACTGTCTCAAAGAACCAGTGAGAGAGATCACCTCTTGCAGGACCTCTCAGCAGATAAGTCCCGTTGACAAAAAGCCTGTAATGGTTATCAGCTGAAAGATGAACCTTGAATACTTCAGGTTTTGATGAGAGATCAAAGTTTTTCCTGAAAATAATCACAGAGTGTTCCTGCGGATCAGCAGTGGGATGCATTATCCATTGTGCATTCCATTTGACATTCTGAGCCTTGAGGACACTAAAAACAGATATGCACGAAATAAGTAAAAAGGGGAGGATTGTTTTCTTCATAACCGGATCCTGAGATTATTTATTTTTCATTTTTTATTATTGTCCCACTCAGATAATTTATGCCTGAATTGCCCGATAATGCTGCACGGTATAGAAAGATTGCATTTGATAATCTGATATTCAGGATTTCAGGATTCCACCTAAGAAGATTCTCTCCGGCAGGTGAATTATCCTGTTTTATTACCGAGATTTTTTTGCCATTCATATCAAAAATTGTCAGCTCGATATTTGCCGCTGCCATCAGATATCTGTTATCAACATACATTCCCGGTTTTTGCGGAAATGCTGTCATTATGCAGGAAAGAAATACTATACCTGTTATGGCTTTTCTGAAGTATTGACTCACTTAATAATTCCCTTGAAATATGGTTTGTAGATGATTACCTCTTTTAGTCTTGCCGTGTTCTTTCCCGATCTTTCAAGCACCAGTTGATGTTTTTCATTTGGAATGCCCTGAAAAACAATCTGATCATACGGGAAATCTTTTTCCGCAGAAGTGGCGGAGAGGTACTCTTTTCCTATCGGATAAGCTTTCCATTTAACAGTTTCTCCGCTGATAAGTGCAGCTTTTGTAACCCTGTATGATCTCATCAGATGCCAGTCTCCACCTGATTCTGCATCGCCGGATTTTATTATTATTCTTCCTGAAACTGATGAGAAATCCCGGGCAGAACTTCCTTCTCCGTCATTTCCCGTTACAGAGCCTCTGATTGAGAATGAAAAATCGGAGTATGGCTTTTCAAGTGTTCCGAAAGTACAGCTCCATTCCTCCTCAATCCAGGGGACACTGTTACGGATCCGTATCATTGCAGGCAGTTCCCAGGGCCATTTTCTTCCCTTCTCATCGTATGGCCTGGTTAGGTACCAACTGCCGGGGAATGAATAAGGTGACCGGTTATCCACCATTACCTTAATTGAATCCCCGTTCCGCTTTGAATTTCCGTCAAAGACTGCGAGTGCCCTGTTTCCTTCTAAATCGATTACAAGCTTATTGCCTTTAAATTTCAATTGTTCTCCTGAAACAGTTGTCGATAGTTTAAAAGGATCGGGAATGTATTGCGGCCTGTAATTAAAAAGTGGTTTTACCAGCTCTGACATTATTATGTTACCGTAATCATTAAGGTGAACACCATCTTTCAGAAGGGCTGAAGGCTTTAGATTATTGAGGTTGAGGTATTCCTTCCAGCCATCACGGATATTAATTATGTCACATTTGTACTTTTCAGCAAGTGCAGGAAGGATGTGATACGACATGGTGTCGCTCCACTTATGTTCACCGGTAAAATGATCTGTCATAATCGCAACTTCTGTGGCTGTGCGGCTCCTTATTGTGTAAAGGACAGAATCATAATACCTGTTGTCGCCATAAATATGTAGCAGAACCAGGTCAGGATAGAAAGATGATACATCCATCTCAACGGTCTTGTAGAGAAGTTGGGCGGCAAATCCTCCTATAGACTTGTTTTCCATAATTATGTCAGCATCGGGATATTTCTCTTCAACGTGTTTCTTTACCCTGAGCCACCACGCCTGTTCGCTTATCGATTGCCCGTAGACCAGTATTTTAACCTTTTTTGGATCTTCGGGAGTTGATGTCTTGAGCAGGTTTATGGTACGCGAGGTGTATTTTCCAAGTGTCAGTGTATCGCTCAGCACAGGTGCTGCCAGGAATGGCAGGTTGACCGTGGAAAAGTGTCCCTTATTATCATAGGTATATCCGAATAGCCTGTAGGGCCCTGGTTTTGATGGTGCCGTGAAGCTTATTCGTGCTGATTCTCCTACAGCCAGTCCGGGAATGGGCTCCGGAACCTTTTCTCCCTGGCCTGCATATGATGCGTAAACAGCCTCCGGTCTGATCTCCCATCTGTAGGTAGGAATATCTCCGTCAGGATCACGGGCAAAAATTTCTGCAGTATGTGTGGTTCCGGTATGCAATACAGTGGCATCGTAGCGGTGTCTGCCATCTATTTTCATTGAGTCAGCCACCGGCGCCCTGTTAAAATTATTATCACCGGTCCACAGGAGTTTCATTAATCCGGGCAGAGGCGACTCCAAACCGTTTTCATCAAACATACAGAACCAGGTATGTGTCGTCTCCTGTTTAAAGCCGGCCCAGTAGAAAACATAAGATCCCAGGCATTGATCTCCTGCAGCTTTTATCCCTTTAAGGTACTTATTTTCATAGCATTGAAACTTCTCAAGGCCGGTTTGTTCATACGGGGCACGCCAGGGGGTTTTCCTGACTTCCCAGTAACCATCCGGTCCCCATTCTGTTATGACATAAGGTTTAGTCCATCCGTATTTTCTGAGTGTATCCTGCAGAGTATAGATGTCGCCATAGGTATTTACCCCGAGGAGATCCAGATCAGGGCACTGCTTAACAATGTCGGCGACTTTATGCATCAGGCTTGTGCCGATTACAGTCATTACCGGATGATCCGGATCGGCTTTATGGATAGCCCTGGCAGCATTGTTAACTGCATCCCAGAGTTTGGGATTGAATGGTTCAAGAGGAGGGATATAATCGAGTTCATTTCCGATGGCCCACATCAGGATTGCTGGATGATCCTTTGTCTCTTTAACTACTGAGACAATTCTTTCTGTTTGTTTCCTTACTGCTGCAGTATCGTTATAGTTCATGCCATCACGCTCGGCACCGGCTGGAAGATTAACAAGTGCATTTAGTCCAAGCTGGGAAGCCTTATCCAGCTGTTCTTTTCTCCACCCGGTCCGGATTGAGTTTCCGCCATACTCCTTCACTTTTTCCAGGTAAGAGCTTCCCACCACACCTTTTATGAAGAATGGTTTGTCATTTACGATGAGCTGCCAGGAGCCGTCTTCCATTTTTACACTGACCTTTTTTCCCTGTGCAGATGTTCGCGGGAGTTCGCGGGAGTCCGCGGGTTTCCTGAAAAACTCGAAGTTTTTAGCATCCCTAACAGCAAGTGTCCCCGGCTTTGTGGTGACGATCATCACTCTCTGAAGAGGCCGGACAGTATCTGTCTCTTTAACAATTCTTATCCCTGAAATATCCTGGGTATATGTTGATATTACAGGAAGAAATAAAAGACAGGTAACAAGCAGAGTATTGCTGATTCCGGGTTTTAAGATTTCACCAAGCATTTTCATAAAAGATAATTCTGGATTTACTGGCATATTGGCTATTAAAAGCATATCCCATGCATCTGACTGTGCATGCTATTAGTTTGGAATTTTTTATTGAAAGAAAGCGGTGACTACAAGTTAATTCAGCCACCGCTTTCAAAATTAGTTAGAAATTATGCCTGAATCAGTATCCCGGATTATTCCCGCTTGCTGCCATATTCGTATTTGCATCAAGTTCAGACTGAGGAATCGGATAGAGGAGGTTTGTCGGTACCGTGAATTTAAACAAAGCCGGATCGTATTTTGCCGGGAATCCGAAATCAGCCGCAGTCCATGCTGAAAGATCAATGAATCCTGCTGCATGCCACCTCCGGAGATCTGTCCAGCGATGTCCGTCTTCTCCTGCCAGTTCACGAAGCCTCTCATTCATAACATCAGTCATGGTAACCGTTGCAAGGTCAGCAGGAACTGCTGATGCCGGTGAAACTGAGTTACGGGCCCTTGAACGGATATCATTTACCTGTGTAAGTGCCTGTCCTGCCTGTCCTGTCTGCAGGTATGCTTCGGCAACTGCAAGCTTTACATCGGCAAGCCTGATCAGGCGGGGATTATTGCTTGAGGAGATCGACCAGATCTGGTCATATTTATTTCCCCTCTCTCCTTTTGTATATTTGACCATCTGGTATCCATAGAATTTCGACCATGTCGGCGATATCCACCAGAGGCTCCATCCAAGGTTGTCTGCATTATTGGTCAGTGTTTCATCCTTGCGCGGGTCGCCTGCTTCATAAGCATTAACCAGTTTTTGGCTCGGGCCATAAATCCCGGTGGTATAATTGCCCCAGTGACCGTCCCACATATGGTAGTAAGCGCCCATCTGTCCAACCCCTCCGAAATCGTTATCGAGCCAGGCATTGTCCTGCCCGCTTGTCTGCTGGGTTGCCTGGTATTCAAAGAGCGATTCAGAGTTATTCTCGGTCCGGTAATCAAAATTATCACCAAAACTGGCAACAAGTGATGCCCCTGCTATTTTGCCAAAAGCGGTTATTGCTTTACCGTAATCAGTGGCATTTTTGCCGTTATAGCACGCCCTCAGCACATAGCATTTTACAAGCAGTCCGTAAGCGCTGTTTTTGGTTACACGGCCAAGGTTTTTAGAATCCCATGAAGTGGGCAGCAGTGTGGCTGCCGTCTCAAGATCAGCAATTGCCTTGTCGAGCATTGCAAATCCTTCAGAGGGAGGAAGAGTGGTGTTGTCGTCAAAAGATACACGTGAATCAAGAATTGGTGCTTTGCGGTACCAGTCCCACAGTTTATAGAAAACCCAGGAACGGAGGAATAAGGCTTCTCCTTTATTGTAATCCTTCAGACCATTAGTGACATAATATTTATTCACCTCCGGATCTTCTATTTTTTCAAGGACAAAATTAGCCCTCGCGGCCATCTGGTAAAGCCTCTGCCACATACGGGATATGCGGTTGTCGCTTGCAGTAAGCCCCGACCAGGTTTCATAAGCCGAACCGGTTCCGTCAAAGGTAATGTCGTCACCGGCAAGTATGGAAAAGGTTATCGGGCAACCGCCCTGGTTAGCCTGTGGGCCATACATATCAGCCATTTTTGCATAAATCGATCCTACAGATCTCTGGATCTTGTTCTCGGAATCAAAGAAGTTGCCCTCCAGTTCCTTCGACGGCGCAACATCAAGGTTCTTTTCGCATGAAATGAAAAACATGGATGAAAGAAGCAATAGAGATGTTGCCGCTAAGTATTTATAGTATTTAATAACTTTCATATCAGTACGCATTATAAGTTATACAATTAAAAC
>CALMJY010000130.1 GCA_937864815.1 uncultured Bacteroidota bacterium | reverse complement strand
GGATGTTCCAGAATAACCGATGCACCATTGCCCCCGTGTTCATCACTGTAAGGATCCATCTTTACCACCGTCCATTTATCGGCACCCGTGATTAATCTGTCATTTACAAAAAATGAAAATTCGCACGATCCGTCAGCCAGAAAATCTGACTTGCTCTCCTTAAGCTTCATGCTTAAAGAAACAATACCACCCTTTTCAGTGCCAAGATTTATAACCCTGGTGATGACTCCATTATCGAGCACAAGCTTTTCAGCTGATTCGCGAACTGCAAACTGCTGACAATAAATTTCAGTACCGGTTACAATTAAAATTAATACAACAGCAATGTAACGTAATTTCATATTCTGACATTTTTGGCTCTGAATGTAAATATATGTTATTTTGGTATCTTTGTTGTACAACAATAGTCACAGGTAAAACTCATTTGATGAAAAAAGCCACACTTCCCGCAATAATATTGTTCTTAGGTTATAATCTCAATGCCCAGGTCAGCGAATGCCAGGTATTACTGCCCAGATTATCCGGAACCTATGAAGGTGATTGCAAAAAGGGATTGGCACACGGGATTGGCAATGCTCAGGGGATTGACAATTACCAGGGTGAGTTCAGGAATGGATATCCTGAAGGAAGAGGCACATACCGATGGGCCGATGGAACTTTCTATGAAGGATACTGGAAAAAAGGTTTGCGGGAAGGTTCCGGCAGAATGATTTACAGTTCCGATTCTATAATAACCGGATACTGGAAAGCAGATAAGTATGAAGGGAAAAAGGAGGTCAAGAGGTATGAGGTATTGCAAAGCAGGTACATTGCCCGTACATCATTCACTAAAACCGGAGAAAAACCACTTCAGGTAAAGGTAAAACTGACATTGGGAGGAACTCCCAATAATACTGTTCAGGATTTCTCAATGACATACAGCAGCGGTGATGAATACCGTCTGGGGACTGCATATGCTTTGCAGAACGTAACATATCCCCTTACTATCAGGATCACATATCTTACATGGAATGTTTTACGCACTGTTCAGTCGCCCGCTTCGATCGAATTCAGGATCAATGAACCCGGCAACTGGGATGTGAATATACAGAACTAGCTTTAATCAGTTGGCAGTTGGCAGTTGGCAGTTGGCAAGAAGTAACAGAAATTTCTATTTAGATTCATAATAGTTTCTATGCATCGGTTTATGAAAAAAGTTTTATTCATTTTGTTCCTGCTGTTTCATTTTTTATCATCTGGAGCTCAGCAACAGGAATGTAAGGTTCTTATGCAATCAATCTCCGGTACATATTCAGGAGAATGCAGGAAAGGGCTTGCTCATGGCAAAGGGATAGCCCGGGGAAGAGACTATTATGAAGGACAGTTTATAAAGGGACTACCTGATGGCACAGGGATTTACAGATGGGCTGGTGGTATTTACTATGAGGGTAAATTGGAAAAAGGATTGCGGCATGGAGAAGGCAAAATGGTCTATCCTGATTCTGTAGTTACGGGCATTTGGAAGGAGGACAGATATGCAGGAAAAGAGCTGATACCCCCATATGAGATAATCTCCAGTATGAGTGTTACTCGTTATACAATTTCAAAAATCAAGGCTCAAAATTATAATATAAAGGTCAGGATTAGGCAGGGTGGTGCCGATAATATTTCAATCGAAGGATTTACAATGGCATATGACAGCGGTAATGAATTCAGGAATGGTAATTATTACGGTCTGGAGAATATAAGATTCCCTTTGAGTATCAAAATTAAGTATCGTTCCTGGAATCAGCTTATGACTTCACAATTTAATGTAGTATTTGAATTTGTTATCAATGAGCCCGGCAGCTGGGATGTTGTAATCAATAATTAGCTTTAATCTGTTGGCAGTTGGCAACCTGGAACCTGGAACCTGGAACCTGAAACAAGTACCCAGCACCCAGTAACCAGCACCCATAGCCCTATTTAACCACCCCTATTTCCTTCTTCTCCTTAAAGAAGAATATAAACAGGATCAAAACTGCCACCGCTATATACGCCGGAACAAACCAGATATTCTTCCACTGGTACTCCTGCCCTGTTGAATAATATGTAGTCACAAATCCTGAGAACCAGGTTCCGATGAACATACCTAATCCATACGTAACGAATGTAAAGAGTCCCTGTGAAGCGCTCTTGATCCTTTCATTCGATTTCTTTTCAGTATACATATAGCCTGTGACGAAGAAGAAATCGTAACATACGCCATGAAGAATTATGCCGGCGTAAAGCATCCAGAGGTTAGCCCCCATATTGCCATATGCAAAGGCAAGGTAACGTAGTATCCATGCAGTCATGCCAATCAGAAGCATTTTCTTTACACCGATCCTGTTGAAAAGGAAAGGAATGGCAAGAATGAACAAAGCTTCAGAAATCTGTCCCATTACCATCTTACCGGCTGTGTTCTGCATCCCTGACTGGTTTAGATAGAGATTTGCAAAACCAAAATAGAATGACAGGGGTATGCATACGAATATTGCCGCAATAAAGAAGATCAGGTAGGGTTTATCCCTGAAAAGCACCAGTGCATCCATACCAAGTACCGATCTGGCTGTTGAAGCCGGTGCACTTTCCTGCGGAGGAGTATCGGGAAGGATGAAACTGTAAAATCCAAGTGCAACAGAGACAATAGCTGCCATATAGAATGTAAGTGGCGTTTGCTCTATACCAAGGAGGGAAATCATGAATCCGGCAATTACCCATCCCACGGTCCCAAAAACCCTTATAGGAGGAAATTGAGTACCTATATCGGTCATCTGCCTGAATGCCACACTGTTGGATAAGGCAATAGTCGGCATATATGCAAGTGAATAAAACAATATTACCCAGTAGAAAGCTCCGTTAGTTGTGATCTTTGATGCAAGGAAAAGAAGTATCCCGCCAAGTATATGCAGAACTCCCATTACCTTCTGGGCTGCGAAGAACCTGTCAGCTACCATTCCCACAAAGAAAGGCGAGATCATTGTCGCAATTGCAAGAGCACTGTATGCAGCACCGATCTGTATACCTGATGAACCCAGGTATTTAGACATGAATGTACCCATGGTCACATACCATGAGCCCCAGATATAATACTGAAGGAACATCATTGAGGAAAGAACGATGGTTGTTTTGGTCTTCATAGGTAATTTTGTTTTACAGGTTTGGTAAATCAAAGTGAAAGTAATAAAACTGTTCCAAATAATCAGAAGAACTTTAATAAAAACAACTTCAACTCATTTCAGTCCTTTGTTAATTGCATACATTAAGTTAGTATGAGTACCGTGTGATTTAATTTAAAGAATAAGGCAATCCATGATTATCAGTCAAAAAGTTCCGACAATAAACCCTTCTTTTTACCATATTTGTGACCATATGGATAATGATGGCTGTCATCATGATGCTTTTCCTTAAAATATGGTATGCGATTATCAGTATTGTACTCTGCTGAAATTGACTTTTCAATGATCTTGTCAAGCTCTCCCCTGTCAAGCCACACACCCCGGCAATCAGGACAATAATCTATTTCAATACCTTGCTTTTCAGACATTAATAATTTTGTTTTACATACAGGACATTCCATAATTTTAGTATTTATAGTTTAAATTTTTTATATGCAAACTCTATTCATTTTTTTATTTTCCTGTTCCGTTCCAGATACTGTTTATCAAACCTGCAATCTCTTCAAGAACACCCTTAAGCCCCGTTTTTGCTAACGAATCCAGAATTCCGCTAATCAGGGGAATAAGTAATATAAGAACTGTAATAATTATTATGATAAGGATAAATATCGAAAGTAATAACAGAAATCTCAGTTTCCTGTTATTCCAAATCCTCTCCAATACAATTAATACATGATTGCCCCTCAAATGCATCCTGCGTGAATATCTGTCCTCATACCTGTAATCGGGATAGTGATTTCCCTCATAATAGTTGTACTTCAGAAAACTTTTCCTTTTCTCAAAAAGATCTTCAAATCCCATAGTTATATTTTTTTATATGTTTTTACTTTTTTCATATGGTTCCACATGTACGATTACATTGCATCTGTCGATTGTTTTTAATATCTCATCTTCAACGACATCACATATTTTATGAGCATGACCAAGATTGAGCCGATTATCAAGAGTGACAGTAACATTCACAAAGGTATCAGCTCCTGCTGTTCTGACCTTGAGGCTGTGATAAGTTTTAATCTCCTCCATTGATTTCAATATTTCCTCAACTTCTGATACCCTTTCTCCCGGAGCATAATCAAGGAGTACTTCAATTGACCTTTTCCCAAGACGGTAGGAGATAACAATTACAATTATAGCAACGACCAGGGCAGCAACGGAATCAGCAAAAAAGAATCCGAAATTTGCACAAATAAGACCCAGCAACACAACAGCTGAACTCCAGATATCAGTGGAAAAATGTAGTGCATCAGCTTCAAGCGCCTGACTGTTATATTTCTTTGCAACCCGGTTGAGAGCTCTCGAACGTGTAATATCAATTACAATTGATAATGTCACCACTATATAACTCCATATACCCACTTCTATAGTGGTATTACCTGTTATAAGACGATGTAAAGCTTCATAAATGATCCAGGCACAGGTAATAAACAGAAGAATGGTCTCAAGGAAAGCAGAAAGGTTCTCAACCTTACCATGACCAAAGTGATGCCTCCTGTCAGGTGGATTATCAGAAATACCAACTGAAAATAAAGTTATAACAGCAGCTATCAGGTCCAATCCTGAATGGAGTGCTTCTGAGATTATTCCGAGACTTCCGGTAAGTATTCCAACTACCAGTTTTATCCCTGTCAGGAATACAGCCGCAAGAACAGAAATACCGGCAACTCTTTGCTTTTCGTTAATCATTTGATAAACATTCTTTAAATAATAATATACACCCTGAAACTTTTCAGGGTAATAACCTTCGAACAGAATGATAATCGTCAGATAAACCTGGGCGGTTGCCAGACAGTATTTGAGAAATCCTGTGAATTATATTGTGAAATGAAGGAAGTATAACCACTCATATAAAAGACCGAAATCAATTCCTGATCCTCTGATTTAATAAGGTTTTCATCATCAGCAAGCTTCTCATACCTGTCATGGCACGGTACTTCAAGGTCAAAACTATGTTTATGAAGAATAACAGGATGTGACTGGTTGTGAAGTAAATAGTAAGTATGTCCCCCATCAATTATGAGTGCTGCAAGGAGCAAAGCCAGAAGTTTTATAATATGCTTATTACCGGATTTCATTCAGACCTAAAGTTAGGAAAAACCTGTAATAAAAGCTGTTAAAGAAAATCAATTAACTTTTCTTTAACAAAAGTAGCAGACGAATGATTCTATGAATTCAGCGTATGGAAATAAAACAAAATCTCTATGCTTAATTGATAATTAATTGGATAGATGAGTGAACCTTAGTGTAATAATAATTGTTTTACAGATTTGTAACTTAATTCAAACAATATGAAAAAGTTCCTTAAAATAGCAGGTCTGGTTTTATTAAGCCTGATTGTCATTGTACTTCTGACTGCTCTATTTATTAAGAAAGAATATTCTGTAGAAAGGGAAATCACATTAAACCAGCCTAAACAGATTGTTTTTGATTATGTAAAATATCTGAAAAATCAGAATAATTTCAGTGTCTGGGCAGAGATCGATCCCAATATGAAAGTCAGTTTCAGAGGAACTGACGGAACTGCTGGTTTTGTATCAGCATGGGACAGCGAGGATAAACGTGCAGGCAAGGGAGAGCAGGAAATAATAAAAATTACAGGCAATGAAAGAATTGATTATGAAATCAGATTTCTTGAGCCGATGAAATCAACAGACTATGCCTTTCTTGAGTTCAGAGCTGAAAATGACAGCACTACATCAGTTAAATGGAGTTTTTACGGTAAAATGCCTTACCCTATGAACCTTATGCTTCTTGTTATGGATATGGATGCCATGCTGGGAAAAGACCTTGAAGGCGGATTGAAGAACCTAAAATCGCTGTTGGAAAACAAATAAGCTCTGGCTTATTGACAATATTTTGATATTTTTGTAGGTCGATAAAACTGCAAACTTGAATCAGTTCGGACTCAGAGAAAAAAACTTTTATCACTTTAGTTTCCTCAGAGATATTAAGGTAAATGGTATTTACCATAACAATCTCAACCGTTATCTCAGCATTTACCCTTTTATTAAAGAAGAGCATAATCACGACTTCTATACAGTTTTGTTTTTTCTCAGCGGTAAGGGTGAGATCCGGATTGACAATGATATCCATAATGTCCAGCCCCGAACCATATGCCTCATTGCTCCCCGCCAGAAACATTCATTTGAAGGACTTGATAAGACAGACGGAATAGTATTCTTTTTCTGCCAGGACTTTTATGTTGAGGAATTCAGTTTTATAAGACTTCTTGACATTTTTTCATGCACTTCCCGGATAGCCGGAAACAAGACCAACCAGTGCATAACATTGTCAGAGAACGAATTCAAAACGGTTTTCGAACTGATGACTTTCATAGGCAATGAGTATGAAAACGCATTATCATCAACCAATTCTGCTGTAATAATCAGGTCACTTTTAAATATAATGCTTCTTAGGCTGTCTGAATTTATTGAATCAAAATCGCCTGGATTGGTAAAGACTGATAGTGTATTCATTCATGAATTATCACGTCTGATCGATTCTTATTTTGTAAAGGAACATCATGTTGCCTTTTATGCTTCTGCCTTTTATGTCACTGAAAAGCACCTCAATGATATATGCCACAGGCATTTCACTTGCAGTCTTAAGAAAATTCTCAAAGACAGATTAATGCAGGAAGCAAGAAAACTAATCCTGTCAACTCAACTCTCGGTTTCGGAAATCTCCTATAAACTTAATTTTGACGATAATTCCTATTTCACCAAAGTTTTCAAGAAAGAGACAGGACTTACTCCAAAGAGGTTCAGGGATCTTCATAAAAGATTAGTACCATAAAATCTCCGAAATCTACCATTTTCAATGATTATGTGGTTATACATTTGCGCAAAAAAAATCACATTACCATGAAAAGAGGATTTTATGCAATTCTGTCTATTTTAGCACTGGTTACAGCCTGCACCAAGGAAGAACCAACACCACCTATTGAATCACAGACTTTTACTGTTAATTCTACGGGGTCTACAGTATGGAAATATTTCAGTTTTGAAAAAAACGATACTGTCACTATTTCAGATCCGGCAAGTTCATTAGAATGGGATCTGGCTTTTCAGCGATATCGAATAAAAACAAACGGAGGTAAGTCCGGTAGCGGCATGGGAAGTGCTGCCAATTCCTATAAAAAAGGACAGACAGGATTTGATGAATTAAAGGTTGTTTCAGATACTGCAACGTTTATAACAGATGAATTAGTAAATATAGCTGTTCAGCAGGGATATGCATCATATATTCTCAATCCAAAACTTTATACATGGTTCTCAATTCAGACTGCAAGTCAGGGTACACAGATAGTACCATCCGATTTTATATATGTTGTCAAGACTGCCAATGGGAAATATGCGAAGGTCTGGTTTAAGAGTTACTACAGTGCAACCAACCAATCAGGTTATGTAACGTTTCAGTATAATTACCAGGCCGACGGATCGAAGAATCTTGAATAACAGAGAAACAAAATATGTTGCTTTGTCTTTTTGAATATAAACAAATTCATAAAGTAAACTTATGCTGATTGCATAATGAAACAATGCCTTGTTTTATGTCTTTTTTTGTTTTCCGGGGCCCTCTTTTCACAGGAGGCAGGTATTAATGGAAAGATTATTGCTGCATCCGACAGTAGTGCAATAGCCGGTGCAATAATACAGATAAAAGGAACAACCCTTGGCACTGCAGCTGATAATAATGGCGTTTTCCATTTCAACAAAATCAAACCAGGCACTTATACTCTTCGTGTTTCTCTTCTGGGCTATGAAACAATTGAACAAACAATTTCCGTAAAAACAAGTATTATAAATGTCTTCTTTTCCCTCAGGGAGTCAAACATAAATCTTAATGAGGTTGTTGTCACGGGTACCAGATCAGAAAAACTGATAAAAAACGTACCTGTTATGACTCAGGTAATAAACGCCAGGCAGATGCTAAATCTGGGTATAACAAGTGTAACCGGTGCATTGCAATATATGGTACCTGGCTTCGACATAAGTTATTTCGGCACCAGGGCTTCAATCTCGATGCAGGGAATGGATGCAAAGTATGTATTATTCCTGGTCGACGGAGAAAGAATTGCAGGTGAGGTAAACGGGGATATCGATTACTCAATGCTGAACATGGAAAACGTCGACCGGGTCGAAGTTATAAAAGGAGCATCATCTTCACTTTACGGTTCAAATGCAATAGGAGGTGTTATTAATATCATTACCAAAAGGATAAACGATCCTTTCGAAGGAAAGTTCTATACTCGTTATTCAAAATACAACGAACTTAATACAGGGGGAAGTGTAAGTTTCAAAAATGGTATACTTGGATCCCGAACAAGCATAAATTACAGCAGTACTGATGGCTATGACCTTACGCCTGACAGCCCCCGCGACTGGACCCAGAATCCTTATAATACTTACAGCATTCAGCAGAAATTTGAGCTAACACCTTCTTCGCGCCTTCTTTTAACGCCATATTTAGGTTATTACCGGTTCATCAGGGGAAACGTCAGCTCCCGCCCGGTCCATGATCTATATGAAGATCTGAACTGTGGATTTAAGGGGCAATACTACATGGGAAAACACACTCTTGATTTCTCATATTTCCGCGACAGATATAATAGCTATTCTGTACTTGAGCTCCTTGATAATAAGGTAGAGGTGATTTCCTACGATATTATTCAGACCCTCAGAAGCCAGGGCAGTTTTAATATTAATGAAAGAAACAATCTGATTACTGGGCTTGAATATAATCATGAGGACTTGTATTCTATCAGGAATGAGGGTGGGCTTAAAGCAGCTGATGAAGGGGTGGTTTATATCCAGGAAGATATTGAACTCGGCGCAAGATGGAACCTCATTGCAGGTGTAAGGGCCAGTATACACAGCAATTACGGATTTAATGCTACCCCTAAACTCTCTGTCCTTTTCAGGCACGGACCACTGAATTTCAGAACATCAGCAGGTACCGGTTTCAGGTCACCTTCTCTTAAGGAATTATATATGAATTTCAATCATTTCGGGGAATGGTATATAATAGGGAATCCACAGCTGAAACCTGAGTCATCAAAATATATATCCGGATCTGTGGAGTTTTCAAAACCATGGAATAATTCTTCTGTAAGTGTATACAGTAATATACTCACAAACATGATAACAGACCGCTGGCTTCCCGATTCTGCTTTGCTAACCCGCCAGTATCAGAATGTAGCAAGCGCTTCTGTATATGGACTGGATCTTTTATCAAAACAGAAGATCATCAGCGGACTATGGATCACTACCGGTTACAGTTACGTACATTCATATGATGATCAGACAGGGCTGCAGCTATATGGAACAACAAAACATTCCGGCAATATTTCTGCTGACTATACCTACAGAAAAAAGAATTATTCAATTACAACTCAGATCTATTGCAAACTGATGGGGGAAAAATTCTATGAGATAACAACCGAAAAGATTTATCGGGACAGACCTTACAGTTCATTCCGCGTAACAGTATCACAGGAATATAAGTGGATTCGGCTTGCTCTGGGAGTAGATAATGTATTCAATGTTATTATTCCTCAGAATGTAGATTTTATTTCACCAGGACGACGCTTATTTGCAGGAATAAATATCGATTTCGGTAAAATCAGATAGCCATCTGTAAATTAGTCCGTGGCTTTGTCATATATCAATCTCGTTTTTCTGAATGCAACTTCGTTTATCTCATTAGGATTTGAACCATAATGTACTATAATTGTTTAATTTCATAATTACTATAATATTTGATTATGTCTGCAAAGATCAATAAAATTTTGCCTCATCTCTGGTTTGACAGAGAAGCCAGGGAAGCTGTCGACTTTTATGTTTCGGTCTTTAAGGATTCTAAACTTAAGGAGAGCTCTGTACTTCATGGAACTCCTTCGGGTAAGGTTGATATTATTCCATTTGAGATTTCCGGCCAGAACATAATTGCAATTAATGCAGGACCATTTTTCAGGTTTAATGATTCGTTATCCTTCTTTTATTACTGCGGTTCGGAGTCTGAAATTGACCGCATATACAAATTATTGAGTGAAAAAGGATCTGTACTTTTCCCACTGGGCAAATATGACTGGAGCAGAAAATATGCATGGGTAAGAGACAGGTTTGGTCTGGGCTGGCAGCTCGATATTGATGATATCAATTCAAAACAGAAAATTGTACCTGCACTTCTGTTTGTCAATGAGAAATCGGGCAGGATAAAGGAAGCGCTTTCATTTTATACATCAGTGTTTAAAACCTCCAGGAGTATTATGGAGGTACCCTATGGAAACCAGAGCGGTGGAACCGGAAACGATCTTCTGTTTGCACAGTTCAGCGTTGAAGGTTTTATTTTCAATGCCATGAGCAGCAATGTGAAACATGATTTTGATTTCAATGAAGCTGTATCATTCATGATTAATTGTGAAACACAGGAAGTGATAGACTATTACTGGGAAAAGCTTACCTCAGGAGGGCAGGAACAACCTTGCGGCTGGGTGAAGGATAAATTTGGGGTATCGTGGCAGGTTGTACCCTCTGAAATGAATAAGCTCATGTCATCAGATGATGAAAAAAGAGCTGACAGGGTAATGAAAGCAATGATGAAAATGAAGAAACTTGACTTAAATGTCCTGAGGAATACCTATGACAGGAGGCAATAATTATTTTTTAAGTTTATCGAGAATTTTATTAATATCATTTACAAGCGATTGGGCCGAAAAGGTTGCCCCTGAGAGTGTATCAATGTTTTTTCTGTACTCAAAGCTGACTCCCTGTTTGTTATAAAACTGCCGTAGCCAGCTTTTATTTGTAATCTCATAACCATATTCTGATCTGTACTTCAGAATTTTTATATCTACGATCTCTGTGTTCTGGTTTATAATTACCATATAGTCAAAAAACTCGTATCGTCCTTTTGCCGAAGAGAACACTACGGTAGCACTTTCTTTCCCTTCGGCAGATTCAAACATGTAGTATTCCTTACCTGAATCTGTTAAGGTACTTTTCAGTTCGCCTTTACCAAGTACACTTTCTATATTTCTATCAGCAGACTTCTTATATTCTTCCCTCATGGATGTAGTGTCAGCAAATGTCAGAAAAAAAGAAATTACAGCTAATATCATGGTAAATCTGCTTGTTTATATGTTAATCTTCAGGCAAAAGATTCTATTATCCTTCATGTTATTAAAACCATACACCCAGTCCGGCATTTAATATTTTCAGTGAGGTTGCATCAGCTTCCGATTTTGCTATCTGCATATCTGCTTTAAGTACAGCCCCCTCTGCCAGCGTAAAGCCAATACCGAATACATATTCACTGACATTGTACTTATCCTGTTTTACAACAGAAGGATCAACTTTGAAATGGGTATCATATTTTTCATATCTGAAGAATGGGGTCAGCCTGTGTTCTGAACTTGTACTATGCAGGAGATTATAAGCTACCTCACCATAAATACCCATTACACTCTTTGCAGCATTGTTCCCGGTCAACTTATTGTATTGCTGTGTGTTTGAAAGTGATGACATAACAAACTGACCTCTCAACGAAAGCCCCCCTGTACTGTACCTGGCATCCAGCGCTGCCATCGTCATCCCTACAATTGAAGAATCAGCTCTTGAAACGTTTTGTGAATCGGTAAGGTCGAGATTCTTGTACAAACCCGATTCTGTGTTCCCTATGTACCCGGAAAGACCAATTTTTAGTCCCCTGATACCGAAATAGTCAATTTTTGCAGAGAAATCAGGAGAGGTCATAACCGCCTTGGCTCCTTTCTGCCTGGCATCTCTCAGGTATTTATCACCTTTAATAAGGCCTTTTGTACCATCATGGCCAAGGAAACCATTCATCATGTAGACCTGGTATTTCAGTCCCTGCTCCTGGAATCGGCCGGTGAAACCGAAACCAATTTCCCTCCAGGTTGTGGGGACGATAATATTATCAACGGAGGGCCTCTTTACTCCATTATATGTGGTAGGTTCATGATATTCATTGATAATACCCATCGGAACAAGTAACAAGCCTGCCCTGAATGAAAGAAAATCACTGAATGTATGATTAACAAAAGCCTGCTCTACATAGAGTTCCTTAACATGCTCAAATTCAATTTCGGTGAAGAAGGATGTCTTTTCAGAAAAACTGTAGCCCATGCTCAGAATAAGACGGGTAACATCGAGGGTCGAATTCATGCTCTTATCCTCTGCAAACTGTCTTGCAAAATCAACCTGTCCGTATCCACCGAAAACCAGCTTGTCCTCTTTTTTCGAAAGAACATCGGCAGACAGATTTTTAGGTTCATTTGTTTCCTGTCCTGTTATTGTGTTTAATCCTGTAATAAAAATTAATGCCAGATAAAATAAGCTTCTCTTCATATTTTTTTCCGGCAAAGTTAGCAATGCGCCTTATTTAGAACTATTCTAAATTATGATATGTGCAATGTTTTTATTTTTTATCCGACATATAGTCGAATTCTCCCTTTCTCAGATTAATTCCGTATTCGAACCAGGCTTTCAGACATGCCAGGAAATTTGCCCAGCCTGCTGTATTGCCCTGTAAACATTTTATTCATTTTTTATACTACCGATAATTCTTTCTGCATTGCTGTTTTCAGGATTTAGTTTCAGGGATTTCTCATAATTTAATAATGCACCGGCAGTATCTCTCTGCAACAAAAGCACCTTTCCCATTGAATCATAAGCATTTGGGCTGTCCGGGTAATTATCTATATTGATCTTAAACAACCTGTAGGATTTATCATATTGTTTCTCCATTATGAAAAGATATCCCAGCCAGTTCATAAGTGACTCAGGCGGCTTAACCTTGTAGCCAAAGTTTTCACTTACTTTATTGTAATGTGCAACCAGAAATAAATCTGCTTTAAATGATGGTTCCCTGAATCTTGTATAAGGCATCCGGGGATTATAAAAGTCAAGAATAAATCTTAAACCATTATAGGCAGATATCATTGGAACTGATCCGTGGTTATCCTCCTCATAGTACTTCCATCTGTATTTCAGGTTATTCCTTTTATTATTGTCGAGATAATCAGCTAGTTCAAATGCAGCAGCATTGTCTTTTGATGTCTCAGTATCGGAATAACCCTGGTTGGCAATTGACAGATAAAATGAAGTCCTGCTGAAATCCTTTTCAGACAGTCTCATTTTAGCCTTATCAACCACCATATTTTTATCCCATTTTAAGGTAGGGTCGATTGCAATATATCCATTAAACAATTCAGTGTGGTCCAGCATTGTATTAACACAAAACAATCCGCCTTATGAATGGCCGATAAGTATTCGATATGGCGATGCGGAGTAGGATGAGTCAACAAACGGTATCAGCTCCTTTTCAATAAATGAAGTAAACTTTTCAGATCCGCCGGAAGTTGTAAAGAAATTCGAATCAGGAATTTCACCATCTGTTGTAACATGTGAAGGAGTAAGGTCCCGGGGTCGGTCAGTATTTGTAATTCCTATCAGGATCATCCTCGGAAGTACCATATTCATATTTACTTCGCTTAACTGTTGAATAATACCCATCACTGAAAAAAAGTGTGCATCGCCATCAAGTAGGTAGACAACAGGATATGATAATTCAGAATAGAGATCATCTGAAGCAGGTACATAGACCCAGATTTTACGTTCTTCGCCCAGTATTTTTGAATAGATACTATCAATTTTACCTGCAACAATCATGTTATCTACTACTGGCTTTTTCACTGAATTACAGGTGACGGTAAGGCAGCTTAAACAAACCAATATAAAGAATAATTTCATTCTCATGTCCAAACTTTTTACAAACTGGCAATATGGATACTTTTAAATAATAAACATTTTATTAAAGTTAAGAAAGAGATAATTACGAGTCAAATACAAACCGGTATTTAATGGTGAATTTAGGTTTCATGCAGCAATTTTGAATTGTTATCATATGACTTAAAATAAAATTGACTTTAGAATTTTACTTTCGTAACTTTAATGAACATATATCTAACTCATTTTTAATTACTAACTAAAGGCTCACTTTATGAAAACTAAAATCCTATTGTGCCTGATTATTTCGTTGATAATCGGAAGTTGTGCTGAGAAAAAACCAGCTGATACTACTCTCCTTGGTATGTGGACAGATTACACCTTAATCCCTGCCAGATTAAACGGAAAAGTTAAAGAGGTAACGGAGCTTAACTACTGGGCAGTTGAAAAAGATGGAAAAATGACCAGGGGTGATCTTATGACCAGAAAAGATCTTGACAGCGTGGGCTCGACAAAAAACCTTAAAGCTTATTTTGATATGACTGGTAACCTGACAAAATACGAAGTACTGAACAAAGAAGATGTTTTTCAGACAATTACACCAACTATGGAAAACAGGAAATGGACCCGTTGTGATTATAAACAGGGTGACAGTCTTATTTATTATGTTATTACACAGTGTGATGACCTGGGGTACATAGTAACAGCAACAAGGTACAGACCATTGGTGGATACAATTATTAATAAATATGTACTGACAAATGATGGAAAAAATTATTATACAAAATTTGAGTATTTCAATTACAAAAACCAGAGAACAGGTTACCAGGAATGTACACTTGATGAAAAAGGAAATGTACTTGAAACAAAATTTTATAACAAAGCCGATTCATTAGCTCTTACAATGAAAAACTTTTATGATGAAAAATACAATATAATCAGACAGGAGACAACTGCTGAAAATCCCAAAGGCTTTTCGACATGGGTTTATAAGGATTTGAAAACAGATGATCACGGAAACTGGATTGAGTCTCTTGCCGATATCGACAATGGTAAATATAAAATCTTTGCTGAAAGGATCTATGTTTATTATTAGTTTCTATTCATGGTATATTGATTATCTAAATATCCTGATTTTATTTAAAATCGAAATGTAATTATAGGGGGTTTCTTTTTTGAATTGATTCCATACTGGAAACAGAGAGGTTTTTCTAGCTTCCCGTTACGTATTACCATGTAATCAGGAAACCCAGTTTGACTTATTATCTGACCTTAATGAATTCAAACGGAATCTTAAGTGCAAGTGAAATATTTTCACCCCTTTCAAGAATATCATTATCACCTTCCTCATAATACCACTTTACCTTCAGATTCTTATTCAGTTCCAGGACTGTCAGAAGTTTCCTCAGAAAACCTGTCAGCATCATAGTATTAAAGCTGTTAAGATATTCATAAGCCAGTATCAAACAGGTTGTGTCATCAGGATCTTTAATGTATTCGTCTATCCAGTCAGATATCTTCTGGGGAATATCGGTACTGTTTTGCATAAATCCCCTGCCCCTGATAAGAATATTACCGTCGGGAGACAGTACTATTTCAGGTGAATTATCAGAGGATTTATAACGAATTTCTTCCATTTCAGGTTATAATGTTTTGTAAATTCTGCCCGTTCCCGGTGCAATCTTACAAAAAAGACTATAAAAACAGCCTCAAAGTTTGAGGAAACAGCTGCAAATTGATAAATGTTTAATAATCTTTGATCAAAAAGTGAAAAATAATGACAAAAGAAAAGATTTTAATTGATTCTTTATTTCAATTTTACCTCAGATTATATGGTTGTTTCTGTATAAGATTTTAACATAAAAAAAGACATTTGCTTCCGGATTATATTCCGAATTTTACATAAGATTCTAATTTTATTAAAGACTCTATGCAAAATTAATAATATATAAGTCCCTGTTTACGTTTTATTAAACAATCAAAAATCCTCCGTCATGAAATCAATTACAATTGTATTAGTATTGTCGGTTTTCTGTATTGCAGCAGCAGCGCAGAAAGCTGGAGACGAAGCCGTTGTCTCTGCAGTGTACATGAATGTCCTGTATCGGGGCGTTTCCAATCCGGTGGCAGTGGCAGTGCCCGGAGTAAAATCTGAAAGGATAACATTAACAGTTTCAGGAGGTTCCGTCACGAAAGGAGAATCAATATGGGAAGTCAGACCAGGCGAAGGGCCGGAATGCACTTTCACTGTAAGTGTTGATGGCAAAAAAATCAGTGAAAAAGTGTTCAGGGTGAAAGGCATTCCTTCCCCTCTGGCAGTTTTTGCGGGCAAATATGAAGGATCCATCAGTAAGGAAACTGCTATGAATACAGAATCCATTGAAGCGGTACTTATAGATTTTCTCTGGGACCTTAAATTTACAATCGATGGATTTGTCTTTGCCACATCGAAAGATGGAATGGATTATGAAATTAAAACGGACAAAGGCAATAAGCTTACTGACGAGATGAAATCGATGATAGCATCCACACAGGATGGAAAATACATCGTTTTCAAAAATATTAATGCAATCAGCCCCGATGGAAAAAACAGGCAGATGAATGATATTGTACTGCAGATAATTAGATAGGATTCTGCATCAGATGAATTCAGGGAATCTGATTCTCTTTATTTTCCCTGCCTGAAAGTTTCAGAATCAATTATGAAAGGATTTTTTATCAGTAATGTCAGACTAAAAGCTGGAGTTTCTTCGCTTCGCTCAGAATGACAAGTATTTATAGAGTTGGAGAGTAGGGAGCGGAACGAAGTGAAGCGAAGAACCTGTAGCTAAATTCAAAAATTATTTGTTTAGGAGTGATTTTTTATTGTATATAATTATCAGCGGGGCTGCGTTTTATAATATCAGGCAGCCTCGTTGTTTTAATTCACTTACTTAAGCTGAGGTTATCTGCATTTCCTCCTTTTTCGCTATGTTTGATTTACAAACACATTACAGGGAATGAGCCCACTGCTTCTGTTCGTTATAATTATCTGCTACTTTTCCATTCTGATGGTAATTTCCTGGTTTGCATCCCGGCATGTTCATGATACCACATTTTTCGACGGCGACAGGGCATCTCCATGGTTCCTGGTTGCATTTGGAATGATCGGTTCCGGAATTTCAGCTGTCTCACTGGTATCTATCCCTGGTAATGTCGGAAACAACAATCTGTATTATTTCCAGTTTATCCTCGGTACTATAGCCGGGTATCTGTTTATTGCCTTTGTCCTTACACCGATATATCTCAGGCTAAGGGTAGTTTCGATTTATACTTATCTGCAAGTGAGGTTTGGAAACATTACCTATAAAACAGGATCTTTGTTCTTCCTTGTTTCCCAGTCATTTGGTGCCGCTCTGAGGCTGCTTCTTTCAATTCAGATCCTTCAGTACGCCTTTTTTGATGCTCTCCATATTCCATATTTCATAACTATTATTGTGGTGCTTGTCCTCATCTGGCTTTATACTAACAAATCGGGAATAAAAACGATTGTATGGACCGATGCTCTTCAGTCACTGTTTCTTATCACTGTAATTGTAATATCAATAATTACGATTAAAAATTCACTCCATCTTTCCTTCGGGGAGATGGCAGGCAAAATATCTGTACATCAGTATGCCAGGATCTTTGACTGGGACTTTCATTCCGGATCAAATTTCTTCAAACAGTTTATTTCAGGAGTTCTGATAACAGTGGCATTGGTAGGTCTTGACCAGAGCATGATGCAGAAAACCCTGACTATAGGGAATGCAGGTGATGCCAGGAAAAATGTTCTTACTTTCAGTTTCTTTATAGCCATTGCACAAACACTGTTTCTTGCACTCGGAATACTCATTTATATGTATGCCGAACAAAACGGGATAGAACTTACTAGGACCAATGGCATAATTCAGAATACTGACAGCCTCTATCCTATCCTTACCCTTAATTATTTCGGAAAAATTGGTGCAGTGGCATTTCTCATTGGTGTGATCGCTTCAACATTTGCAAGCATCGATTCATGTATAGCAGCACTTACAACAGCATTCAGCTATGACTTCATGAATATCGAAAGCAGATCGCACGAAGAGAAAAAAAGGATTAAAAACATGGTGCTTTTCGGTGTAAACATAATTATGTTTCTGATAGTCATGTCTTTCTGGAACAGTAAAGGGGCAATAATATATACCATCTTCAAAATTGCCGGTTATACATATGGCCCGCTGCTGGGGCTATACCTTACTGGTTTGTTCACGAAGATCCGTTTTACGGAAAAACTTGTTCCTGTTGCATGTGTGGCTGCAGCTATTTTGACCTGGCTTCTTAACTTTTATTTCATCAGGTGGTTTAATTTTGACTTCGGCTTTATGAATATTTTTGTGAATGCATTACTGACTATTATATTCCTTTATTTTATAAAAACCAGAAAATGACAGCAGAGGAAAAAGATATTTCAATATCATTAACCAGAGATAAAAATGAATTCATGAAATGTGCCCGGATCATGGCTGCAAATGATCCATGGATAAAACTGGGAATGGATTTTGAGACCTGCCTCTCTGCTTTCGAGGGCGACCACAGAGAAGTATATATTGCTGAGTACCGGAATGAACTTGCAGGATTTGTAATAATCCAGGTAACAGGAACATTTTCAGGGTACATACAATCTATATGCATCAGTGAAAAATACCGCGGAAGGGGATTCGGAACAACACTTATGAGGTACTGCGAAAAGAGAATACTTGAGTTCTCACCCAACATTTTCATTTGTGTTTCGGTTTTTAATCATGGTGCCAAACGATTGTATGAGTCGATGGGGTATAAAACAGTTGGAGAACTTGAAAACTTCCTAAGGGAAGGATTTACAGAAATTCTCATGAGAAAGACTGCAGGACCACGACTTGGTTACATTCCTGCTAAAAACGAGTGATATGCGGGACAAAGTACTATACACCACATACTTCCTGTTTCTGTCCGTACTTTTCAGCCATGCTCAGAAAGTAACGCCCGGTAATCAAAAACACGGGCTTAACAGAGTAATTGACAGTATTTTTAATAATCACATTGAATCGGATAAGATTCCCGGAGCTGTAATACTGGTTAAAAAGGATGGGAAAGTAATCACCAGGAAAGCATACGGATATGCTTTGAAGTATGATTATGATCGCAACCTTGCTGAAAAGCCTGAGAAAATGAGTGTCAGACATATGTTTGATATTGCATCACTCACAAAAGTTATCGGGACAACAACTTCAATTATGCTGCTGGCAGACAGGGGACTTATTAAGGTGGATGATCCTGTTTGCAAATATGTAGAATCCTTTAACACGCCTGAAAAGGGCACAATAACTATACGACATCTATTAACCCACACCTCTGGGATTTTTGAATGGTACCCGATGTACTATTTTGCATCGGATAAAGAAGAATGTTTCAGGCTGATTGGAGATCTGCCTTTGAAATATCATATAGGTGAACAGAGAAAATACAGCGACCTTGGATTTACTATACTGGGTGAAATTATTGAAACTGTATCAGGGAAGCCACTCGACCAGTTCATGAAACAGAATATCTTTCAGCCGCTTGGCATGAATAATACTACCTATAATCCGTTGAAACAGGGTGAATACAGAATAATTGCAGCAACCTCACCGGGGAATCCCTTTGAGAGGAGGATGGTTTATGATTCCACTCTCGGATATATGGTTAAAGGACTTGACCCCGATTCATGGAATGGATGGCGCAGATATCTCCTCAGAGGTGAAGTAAATGACGGGAATGCCTGGTATGCAAATGGCGGTGTATCAGGTGCCGCAGGGCTCTTCTCAACAGCCGATGACCTGCAGAAACTTGTCGACATGCTGATGAACATGGGGAAGACTGCCAAGGGGCAATTCCTTAGCGAGGAGATCATCAGAACTTTCCTGACAAAGGACACTTTCAACAATGGACTTGGCTGGATGATGGATTCTGCAAATTCATTTATGAAAAATGCACCTGAAGGTTCTTATGGACATACAGGCTTTACAGGGACAAGCATAACTGTTATACCCTCTGAAAGAATATCAATCATCCTGCTGATAAACAGGCAGAATACTGGTCTTCTGGAAAATGGCGACTATTTCAACGTTAATCCGTTAAGGCTGCAGGTATTCAATTCAGTAATAAGATACCTGCATTAATTCAATTCCATAAAAATCACCTTTTGATAAAAATAAAATCTCCTCCTTCATCACCAACATTCTGAATAACACCAAACTGTGGAACATTAGGACTGTTATCCATTACTGCCGATTTAAATCTTATAAAAAGTTCCTCGGAGGGTAGAAATTTCTCACTATTATCTGAAAGGCGGTTTACCAGATACTTTAAAAAGGCACTTTCATCGGGGACTTCCTGCAAAATACCACTTGTCATTGCTTTCCTGCTTAGCAGGCTGTAAAGTTTTTCAACACCCTGAGATGGTTCTGTGAAGGCTGCCCGTGACTTAAAGATTGACCCGCTGAAACAGGCATCAGCAATAAGTAATGTGTGCTTGGCAGCAATACTGCTCAGGTAATCCCTTAATACGCTGTTCCTGAACCAGTGACTTGTACTTGTTCTTGAAGCATCAGAAGGAAACCATGATCCGACTTTGTTTTTTTCATCCCATTTCCCATGACCTGCATAAAAAATAAGCAGGTTATCATCAGATGTAAGGACTGCAGCAAGAGAATCGAAAACTCTGGTCATATCAGCATAAGTCGGATTGTTCAGAAGAATAATATCCTGTTTTTCAAAAGTATAATTCGATGTCAGTACATTATATAGTTTTTCAGCATCTTTAACAGGAAATTCAAGGTCTGCTATATTCGGATCGATATACTCACTAACTCCAATCAGTAAGGCACAATAGCGTCCTTGCATAATCACAGGAACCTTCTGTCCCTGTGATTCGGCAATTCTACTTGTACACTCAATGACAAGTATCTTCTGATCCATTGCCGCGTTATTGTTAATTGCGACCAGTTTTATTTCATTTTCACCTTTCGATAATGTGACATTATGCTGAAAAATTCCACCCTCGGCAAGACTGATAAGTGTACCGTTTATCCTGAATGATATTATACCATCAGGATCGGTGACTCGACCCACCAAGAAAATACTCTCCTTATCGTGAACATACTTACCGTCCGGTGCAACAGGTGTGAAAATCTCAATCATACTTTCCCCCGGTTGTTCAATACCAGCTGATTTATTTACAGCCTTCTGTTCCTGTATTATACTATTATTATCAGGTACGATATTACCAGATATCTTTAGACCTGCTTTATTAAATGAAGATTCTTGCCATTGAGCTTCATCCAGACCTGAAATTGCCCATATTTCAAGTTCTTCCGAATTATAACAGGCCGAGATAAAATCAGATCTTACAGGACTTATATCAACTGAAATCATCATCTGGGATTGTTTTTCTGACTGTCGAAGAATTTTTCCAGACGTTACGTCCCAAAGAAAAATAAGCCGGTCTCTTGATCCGCTGAGAAGTGCTTTTCCGTCAGGGCTGAAATCAATTGATTGTACCCAGTTTTTATGCCCGGATAGTGTTATTGTTTTTTTAAGGTCAGGGAGTTGCCAAATATTTATCAACTTGTCATCTCCACAACTTGCCAATACATTCCCATCTGAACTGAAATCAATATCACGCACCCAGCCCTTATGACCATTCACTGAGATAATCTGGCTTCCACGCTCAACATTCCAGAGCATTATAGCTCCATCTGCGCCTCCTGAAGCAAGCATACTGCCATCAGGACTGAACTTTACTGAATTTACATCACCTTTATGTCCCTTTAGCTCATAAATTAGATTGGTGCTAAATATATCCCATATCCTTATTGACCCATCTGCGCTGCCGGAAGCCATATATTTTCCTTCAGGATCAGAATCGAGCGACTTTATCTGTCCCTTGTGCCCTTCGAAAGTCCTTGAAATCACAGGTGGCATAACAGAAAGGTCCCAGAGAGATATCTTGTTGTCTTTACCACCTGCCATTACTACCATTTTTTCAGGAGAAATAACAGCCACATTTGGTCTCGCGGAAAGCCCGGTGAGTGTACGGTAAATTGTCAGGCGATCAGTGTTCCAAATAATAATGCTGCTGTCAGTTCCTGTAGTAATGATGTATCGCCCATCTTTACTGTAAGATGCAAAGACAATTTTGTGGCCTGTTTCGCTCAGAGGCCGCTTTACATTGAAATTGTACTGGGAATACAGATACGGACTTACCCAAAATGATATCAGCACGGGTATTATTAGCCTGACAATCCGCATATTACAAATCTTTAGATTTAATAAAGTATAGTCTTATTCCGGCATTCAGAAAAAAGGCATTAAAATTTTCTACCATATCGGGATCCTTGAATTTAGTTTCATCGAGCCCTATAAAAGAATAACCTGTATTAAAATAGAATCCGAACATTTTTCCATTGTTGTATTCCACCCCGAAACCCGGATATATACCAATACCAAAGCTTTCTTCGAGAAAATCATTCCAGGGTTCTGTCTCCTCAGGCCCCAGCATTCCCATATCTTTCAAAGCATACCAGTAGGAATTTTCAAACCAACATCTTGTCCAGTTAATGCTTATTCCTGCAGAGAAATAGGGATTCCATTTTTTACCTGGCATCAGATAAAACTTTGGATTGACAGAAACGCTGAAGTTATGAAAGTCAAGGTAGTTTTCCCCCTCTTCAAGGACCTGCCCTGTTA
>CALMJY010000129.1 GCA_937864815.1 uncultured Bacteroidota bacterium | reverse complement strand
CCTCGTATATTATTAACAATCAATTGTTTATAACTATTTCACCAAACCCTAATTAGATGGCAATATTAGTATATATTCCATTAAATACAATTTTTTTACGAAGTGTAAAGAGGTGTTAGATTTGAACTTGGAATAAAAAACCGAAATTCAAAAAGAAAAAGACCTTACCGGAAACTCATCTCAAATAATAGTAAATATCAGCATTAAGGATACATGATAATTGTTTGAATGTGAAAGGCCCACTCTATTTTTTGAGTTGGCAGTATTTAATGTGTGTAAAAATCTATCACTCGATTTTCATTATTTGTCTTTAATACAGCGAACAGAATATGCATTCTGCATATAATCACTTCCCCTGGTTACAGCTACCCTGGTGTAAGAAAATCCCCTATACCAGGCTTTTTCTAAAGTACTTGCGTTACTGCTCCACCACCCGGAATAAGAACCAGGCTGAAGGAAAACACCATTTCTGTTTCGGTAACCTGATGGAACTGCTTCAAAACCACTTGTATTATTGTTTGCCTGATCATTTCCAACACTACCTATAATTGTGGAGGTTTTCCATCCAGATGAAGAGGCCATAGATTTAGCTATTGCAGTTCCAGAACCTCCATAACCATAGCCATTTACAATAAGGTAAGAGGTTAAAGCAGACCATTCAGCATCCGACGGTAAATGCCATCCATTTGGGCAAATATTCCGAGTGTCAGTAACAGCATAATGAGTGTATAATCTTCCATATTTAAAAGCTTTTGACTCATCTCCTCCAGCAGGCCATTGATATTTTGGGGCATTTTCAGCAGTAATATCTAATGTAAGTGGGGAAGTTTTTTCGATCAAATCACCATTTCTATATTTAGTTGTTTTAAGATTTTCCATCATCCACCATTCATCCCCTATTTTAATTACATTATATATATTTCCATCAATATCAGAAATTTTACTCAAAACTTCAATATTCATGGTTGAATTGACTGAACACTGGTTTGGATCCGGAGTAAAAGTAAATGAGAAAGTACCAACATTGTCGGTATTTATTACTTCAGGATACCATGTACCAGTTATGCCATTGTTTGAAATATTTGGGAGTTCGGGTGCAACTGAGTTAAGTAATAGCGGATCAATCTGCTGAAATGTAGGAGTAACAAGATTTAGAGTCCCTTCAATCCACAAGTCAATAAAGCTACCGGGAGTACTATTTAATCTTACTTCTAACTTAGTTTCCCGCGTCAGACCATATATTGTTTTAGTTATCATTGATTCATTTTTTGAGAAATCTGATGAACCAACAACAAGAATTCCATTTATTAAAATCTCAGCGCTGGAAACCCTTGTATTTTTATCGTTTCCATTTTGAATTTTTAGAATAAAATTGCCATCAAAGCAATTAAAATGTGGATTTTCAATTTTAATAGTTTCTGTAAATGGTTCACCTTTAAGTCTGGTAAAGATTTTGTGACCATAAAGAATATTGGAAATTTCTCCATTGAAATTTGTGACTGATAATTGAGAAGTTGAAACAAGTCCGGTTATTTCCAGATATTCTTGAAAAAGTTCATCACCTTCCTGTTTTTGGCAAGATAGAAAAAACAGCATCATTAGAAAAATGGTCAATGAGAACAGCATTCTGTATGAACCAGAGACGATTCTTTGTCCGAACTTAAAATGGTTTTTCATGGTAATAGGGTATTTGTTATTAAAACCACAATCTAATAGGCAGAATATCAGCAAAGTTAAACAATCTTATGCAAGAGAATGTTTTAAACTTATTTTTATGTCAACAATTTGATTGAATTCATCAAAATTCGGGATAGAATTTGAATAAAACAGATTTTAATAAATTTCTTAAAACAGCTGCTTTTTTTCATATTGTCTTATGAAATTTTTTTAAATATGTGTACAGATATATTCCACGTAGGAAGGAAAATTATTAAAAGACAATACCTAATATTATTAAGTCTTAGCAATGAATTGGATGTAAAATTCAGTTTCTGTAAAAAATCGACATTCTTAGAAATTTACCTCCTGCCTTTTGATTTTATAAATTCTGGTAATCCGTTCTCTTTGGTCCTTATTTTGTAGGTGAAGATTAAATTTAATAGGAAGTAAATGTCATTCGATTTGGAGTATATTGATGTATAACCGTCTATATTATCTGAAAATGTGTACCTTCCTCCTAGTTCTGCTCCGAAATAATAATCACCGGTATTCAGAGAGGCCCCGATACCTGCTGGTATAATCAGTGTATGTCCTCCTGATCCTGTAATATATGATTCCAACTTTTCATTCGGATTAACTTTATAGAATAACTGACCGATTCCTGAAAAAAGATATAAATCTACAAGATGAGACCTCTTCTGTTGCTTTCGTAATCCTATTCCTTTCATAAAATGATATGTCCTCTCTGCCCGGTTCCTTAAAAGGTAATATTCCGCAATTGCCGAAGGTTCAAAAAACAATGTTGAGGATTCAAATGCCCTCCCGCTGTTTGAACCTTTTGCATCTGAGGAGTGAAAATAACCGCCTGCAAGATTTATTCTTATAGCAACAGGACTTAATATCCTGTATCTGGCTGAACTACTGATATTAAACCTGGTCTGGCTTAATATAAAATCCTTGATCCCCAGGATATTTTCACCTTGTGAGAAACCCCCTATATCACCAAAAAATTGAGTTGTTCCGATTCCTCCGGTTACCTCAAGTCTCTTCATCTTCCATAATTGTGAATATGATGTGTTTTGCAAAAGCAACAAAAGCAACATGATGAAGAGAAATTGTTTCATAATTTTATCTTACCACGAATGTCATTTTGGTAACCAAATATAGATAATAAAAAATCTAAAAAGCGCCCTTTTGGACGCTTCTTTTAACTTTTTACTTTTGTCTTTAATCTTATCCGAATGGTTTATCTCCAAACGGGCTTGCAAATGGTTCATACTGATTACCGTTACTGTCGGTACGTGGAGGAGGGTCCGTTGGCTGGGATCCCATCCTAAGTGAAATGGAATAATCCAGTTCTATCCTTGTAACATCAGGAGTATTATACCTCTTTTTTTTCAAATTATGTATTACTTCAGCCATAAAGATAATCAGATAACTACAAATTTTGACCTGATACTCCGGTTATTTGTATTAATATTAATGATATAAACTCCCTTGGGCAGACTTATTGGAATTTGAGTTGTTTGACCGGGTACCAGGTATTCCTTATTTGTGATATATACTGCTTTTCCCTGCATGTCATAAACAACAATCCGGGTACTTCCTGAAAACATTTCAGTTGATGAATTAATGTAAAGGTAATCCTTATTGTACCAGCTTTTAACAGTATAATTCTGCATATTATCCTCATCAGAAGTACTTAGATTAGAGTTTCCGAATATAAGTTCAAAATCATTAAAAGTACCTGCTCCGGAAGTAAACGAATAGGTGCTGTTTTTGTTCAATACTGTGCGCACATCTCCGTGCCTGAGAGTAACCTTATAATCGTACAGGTTGTCAAATTCTGTAACCTTAATTTCGTGTGTACCGGGCTCTTTTACGACTACTTTCAAGGGTATAACTATGGGTGAAGAAGATGGATCGGCAACAGCTTTCATGAAGTAATTGATGCCGTTGACGTTACTATAAATCCCGGGTGATTCTGAGTTTTCATTGAACATTTTGAATGCATCATAATGCTCATTATATGAGCTTTCGGCATCATCAGCAAGCAGGACTATTGTTTCATCAAAACCTGTATTTTTAGACAATAAGAGTTTTATTTTCCTCAGATCAAGACCCTTATCTTCTGTTGAATAATTTCCTTTATGCTGTGAACGGGTATCACCTTCAACAGAGGACTTTGACGTAACAGGCAGTACAAGTTGTGTAAAGCTTGAATTAGTTGCCACCACATAAAAGCCAGTCATAGGAGGGACAATGTCAGTATACCCTAACGTTGAACCGGTGTTTGTAAGTACGTTCCAGTACTGGTATGTTCCGTTGTTATTGTAATAAACTGTGTTTGACATACCGCTAACAACAGTGCCAAGTCCGGCAACACCATTGAGGTCATAATCACACGGATAGGGGTTACCAACAAGATTCCAGCCTGCACCGTAATTTCCGGTTGTATAGGAAATGTTGAAAGTATGCTGGGTGGCATTCAATTCCCCATTGAACTTAATTATATCAGAATTCGGATACAGATTGATGTTATAGCCCCTGGCAGAAGTTATCGATGTGAAACCAGGAGGCACTCCGGGATAGTTATCAAAATACTGCCAACCCTGGTTCATAGTTGTTATCGCAGAAGGTTCATTATATTGTAAAAGATTACCCGAGAAGTTTGTAATACCAAAAGCGGTTCTGACCTCAGCAATGGTTGGAGTAGATCCAATACTCATGGTTTCTACAGGAGGTATAATATAATGATAAATTCCTTTTGTTGGACTAATTAATCCTCCGGTCAGGTATAGCTCGACTGTAGCTTGTACATCAGCAGTATTATTAAGTAATTTCCCATCACCTGTAGCATCAGACTTAATGACCAGTCCTGTGATCCCGGCATTATTTGCCAGAGTTCCGTTAACTCTGAGAGCTTTTCCTGCTGCTATGGTTAATATACCATTTGTGTTAATTGTAAGGTTTTGGCACTCTGCAGGGATTGCCAGGGATTCATTAATAACAGGGTCATTTAAAACATCCAGGATTACTACATCTGAAGTAGCTACCGGGGGAGTATTATAATTCCAGTTTGTCCCGGTTATCCAGTCAGTATTTGTTGCACCTGTCCAACGCCATGTAGTTGGAGTAACAACATACTCATAAGCGCCCATTGAAGGGAATGTTGAGGAACGTGCTATCCCGGCGAAGTCAGTGATTATTCCAGTACCCGTCGCAGCAACAAGGCTAATGGCTGAAGGCAGGTAATCAATTGCATTAGTTCCTCCGGGATTGGCAAATAAAGGGTCAATGGCAAAACTGTTAATATCCTGTGAAGTTACAATTGGTAAAACAGTTTTATTTGTACCATAGCGGCCTAGTATTCCTCCGGTCCCTGGTGTATAATAATCATTGAAATCACATGTAATTGTGCCACCACTGGTTACAAAATAGATTGCGTAATGCAGGTTATAACCTCCAGTAGTTGAACGGGCATTAACAAGTACATTATTCCTGTAATCTCTGACATTTAATGTACCAATGCTATACAAAGCATATGACAAATTAGAACCTGAAACAGGATTTCCTCCAACATAAACAGTATTGAAATAGATGTAGCTGTCATTACCGGTTGACCCGGTCTGATATATTCCGTATATATTTGTTGGGCTATTTCCTCCGAGAGATATTATATTGTTAGAGTATGTTGAGGTACCTGATGCCATTTTGATTCCATAAACCGAGGCCGATGAATTCAGGTCAACAGAAAGATCATGTATGAAATTTGCAGATACATTATTGCCTGTTCCCCCGGCAAGATATATACCAATATTGCTTCCCGCAAAGGAAGATAATGTATTACTTAAGTTATATATCTCATTGCCTGTTATTGTTTTTATTGCAGTACCTGAGAGTGAAATACCACAGACGGAAGCATTGTTGGTAGCAAGATTATTGGCATTACCTATTGTCAGATCATGAATTGAGTTATTTGAAATTGTGGTAGATCCGTTTGTAGAAGTTATGCCGTTTATTTTACCCTGGGTAGCAGTATTTGAATTGTTGGTGCCATTAGTGATATTGGCAACTGTATTATCTGAAATAATTATAGTTCCTGTACCTGCATTGTATATTCCGAAAACATTTTGAGCATTTGCAGTGCTGCCTGAGCTGGCAATAATGCTGTTACCGGTAGAGGTGCTTCCGATAGTATTATTGTCTACTGTAATTGATCCGGAAGTTGAGCCAATGTTTATTCCATATATATTGCTTGCATTTGCTGCTGCATTTGCAGCTGTAATCGATCCTGTCGTATTATTTTGACAGACAACGGTTCCAGCACCGGTTATATTAATACCATAAAGGTTGCTGTTTGTAGTGGCAGCTGTTACTGTAATTGATCCTGTTCCGGTAGCATTACCGATAGTATTTCCTGTAACAGTACCTGCATTAACATCACCACCTGCAATCTGAATGCCGGTCCAGTTGGCATTAAGTGAATTGCTCCAGTTAAAGTTCCTGATTATGTTATTCTGAATATTGCTTGACGTTCCGGTTCCAGCATTGATGTATATACCAGTGAATGAGTTATTGAATGAATTTGTTTTTATCCAGGCTGAACCACCGCAAAGAGCTGCGCTGCCTCCGATATAATTATCTGTAACAGAGAAGTTATTACCAGTCGTGCTGCTTATCACAATCGCATAATATGCAACAGAGGCAACAGGAACAAATGATGAAGTTTCGTAAAAGCTGTTTCCTGAAATAGTCCAGGCAGAGTTATTGGCGTCGATAAATATCCCGTTTGATGCAACCCCGCGGCTAAGAAAGTCAGAGAAGTTATTATTGCTGACAATATTTCCGCTGTTGTCAAGAGAGACAGTCCCAAGAGAGTAAATTGCATTTACAGGCCTGTTGGCATCAGCAGCATTGGTAATGTTATTGCGGTCAATGGTATTATTATCATTACCGGTTGAACCGGTAGTTGTGCTGAAAATGATATTGGCTCCATTATTTGAGGAACCTTTAATATTGCAGTATTTAACAACATTATTTGTAGCATCATTAATAAACTGGATAGTTGAAGTACTGGCTAGAGCTGAAGTACTCGTATTGATTACAGTAAGATCGATGAAGGTTCCTGTAGCATTTACCCTTCCGTCAATTGTTACATTGTCGGCTCCGTTTAATATTATAAGAGGAGCGGAGGTATTTCCGGAAATTGAATATCCTGAACCAGTTGGGAAAATTGTTACTGAATTATAATTAGAGCTTCCGGTTCCGCTGGCATTCAAAATAGCTGAACTTGATTCAGTAACATTTGAAATTATCCTTATTTCGAAATCTCCGGTGTTTAAAGTTCCATTGTTCAACGCATCAAATGCCCCTTTAAGGGAGGAATATGAACCCTGCAATACAGCAGATTTGTAGACCTCTACCTGAGCATTTACTGCTATTTCGAAAGCTCCCATGGAAGGAAGAGTCAAGCTCCTTGTTGTTCCTGCATAGTCGGTTAATATCCCTGTGCCTATACTGGCAAGTATCGTATTGGCAGAAGGAATATAATCGGTAGCGGCAGGTCCCCCGGGTAGATTAAATCCGGGATCAACATTCAGGCTTCCCCCATCCTGTCCTGTTACTATAGGAAGAGTTGTTTTCAAAGCGCCGTAATAACCAAGAATTCCTCCTGTCCCTGAGCTCAGATAGTCATTATTACTACAATTCAAAGTTCCGCCTGATGCTGCTATATAAAGAGCAAAATGAAGGTTTGACCCTCCTGTAGTTGATCTTTCATTTACCAGAATATTATTCCTGTATTCTCTGATGTTTGCTATACCTGTACTGAATAATCCATATGACCCTTTAGTAAAAGAAGCAGGATTTCCGCCAATATATATAGTATTAAAATAGATATAATTATCGTTACCAGTTGATCCGGTTTGATATATGCCATACATAGTGGTTGGTGTGTTTCCTCCAAGAGTTATGATATTGTTTGCATAAGTTGTGGTACCTGATGCCATTTTGATTCCATAAACCGAGGCCGATGAATTCAGGTCAACAGAAAGATCATGTATGAAATTTGCAGATACATTATTGCCTGTTCCCCCGGCAAGATATATACCAATATTGCTTCCCGCAAAGGAAGATAATGTATTACTTAAGTTATATATCTCATTGCCTGTTATTGTTTTTATTGCAGTACCTGAGAGTGAAATACCACAGACGGAAGCATTGTTGGTAGCAAGATTATTGGCATTACCTATTGTCAGATCATGAATTGAGTTATTTGAAATTGTGGTAGATCCGTTTGTAGAAGTTATGCCGTTTATTTTACCCTGGGTAGCAGTATTTGAATTGTTGGTGCCATTAGTGATATTGGCAACTGTATTATCTGAAATAATTATAGTTCCTGTACCTGCATTGTATATTCCGAAAACATTTTGAGCATTTGCAGTGCTGCCTGAGCTGGCAATAATGCTGTTACCGGTAGAGGTGCTTCCGATAGTATTATTGTCTACTGTAATTGATCCGGAAGTTGAGCCAATGTTTATTCCATATATATTGCTTGCATTTGCTGCTGCATTTGCAGCTGTAATCGATCCTGTCGTATTATTTTGACAGACAACGGTTCCAGCACCGGTTATATTAATACCATAAAGGTTGCTGTTTGTAGTGGCAGCTGTTACTGTAATTGATCCTGTTCCGGTAGCATTACCGATAGTATTTCCTGTAACAGTACCTGCATTAACATCACCACCTGCAATCTGAATGCCGGTCCAGTTGGCATTAAGTGAATTGCTCCAGTTAAAGTTCCTGATTATGTTATTCTGAATATTGCTTGACGTTCCGGTTCCAGCATTGATGTATATACCAGTGAATGAGTTATTGAATGAATTTGTTTTTATCCAGGCTGAACCACCGCAAAGAGCTGCGCTGCCTCCGATATAATTATCTGTAACAGAGAAGTTATTACCAGTCGTGCTGCTTATCACAATCGCATAATATGCAACAGAGGCAACAGGAACAAATGATGAAGTTTCGTAAAAGCTGTTTCCTGAAATAGTCCAGGCAGAGTTATTGGCGTCGATAAATATCCCGTTTGATGCAACCCCGCGGCTAAGAAAGTCAGAGAAGTTATTATTGCTGACAATATTTCCGCTGTTGTCAAGAGAGACAGTCCCAAGAGAGTAAATTGCATTTACAGGCCTGTTGGCATCAGCAGCATTGGTAATGTTATTGCGGTCAATGGTATTATTATCATTACCGGTTGAACCGGTAGTTGTGCTGAAAATGATATTGGCTCCATTATTTGAGGAACCTTTAATATTGCAGTATTTAACAACATTATTTGTGGCATCATTTATTAAACGTATTGTAGAAGTTCCGGCAGTTGCAGATGTGCTTGTGTTGCTGATAGTGAGATCAGCAGTGCTGCCGGTTTGCATTACCCTTCCGTCGATTGTGACATTATCGGCTCCATTAAGCTCAATTATTGGTCCGGCAATATTACCATTAATGCTGAAACCTGTTCCTGTCGGGAAAACTGTTACCGAATTATAGTTAGCACTTCCTGTACCACTGGCATTAAGAATAGCTGAACTATACTCAGTTGTATTTCCATAGACTCTGATTTCAAAATCTCCGGTAGTAAAAGTTCCTGCATTGAGTGCATCAAAAGCCCCTTTAAGAGAAGAATACCCACCTAAAAGCACAGCTGATTTATAAATTTCTACTTTAGCCAATGTGGCTACTTCATATGCCCCCATCGAAGGGAGGCCTAAACTTCTTATTGTACCAGCATAATCAGCTGTAATTCCGGTTCCTGCAATTGCAGCAAGCAGATATCCGTCAGAAGGAATATAATCGGTAGCGGCAGGTCCGCCAGGAAGAACAAATCCTGGATCAACATTCAGGCTTCCCCCATCCTGTCCTGTTACTATAGGAAGGGTTGTTTTCAAAGCGCCGTAATAACCAAGAATTCCTCCGGTTCCGGAGGCTATATAATCGTTATTACTGCAGGTTATGGTACCGCCTGTTCTGAAAATATAAAGGCTGTAGTGCTGATTGTACCCGCCTGCAGTTGATCTTACATTTATCAGAATGTTGTTTCTGAAGTCACGTGCATTGGTATTATTGGCACTGTAAAGGGCAAATGATTTGTTTGTTCCTGAAGCAGGGGTTCCTCCAATGTATACGGTATTAAAATAAATATTATTGTCATTGCCTGCTGCCCCTGTTTCATAAATTCCGTAAATCAGGGAAGTGCTGTTGCCTCCCAGGCTTATAATATTATTCGCATAGGTTGAGGATCCAGAGGCCATTCTGATTCCGTAAATTACAGCGAGAGAATTTAAATCAACTGAAAGGTCATGAATAAAATTTTCAGATATTACGTTTCCTGTTCCGCCTGAAATGAAAATTCCCATTACACTTCCGGTAAAAGAACTGTAGGTGTTTGAAAGATTGTAAATGGTATTTCCTGTAACTGTTTTCTGAAGACCGCCAATCAGAGATATTCCACTAACTGAAGCATTCTGGTTTGCAACCAGATATGCATTCCCGTTAATTAAGTTATGAATTGAATTATTTGAGATTGTAATTATACCAGTTGTTGAAGTAATACCGCTGGTAACACCTAAAGTTGTTGTTACGGTATTCTGTGAACCGTTTGTAAGATTAGCTATCGTATTACCGGTTATATTAATAGTACCTGCACCAGAATTCATAATGCCCCTTACAATCTGAGGATTTCCTGTACTTGAGGAACTGGCAAAGATGCTATTTGGTGTTGATGTACTGCCGATAGTATTATTACTTATGGTCGTTGTTCCTGATGCTGCGCCAATGTGGATACAATATATATTGCTTGCATTTGCAGCAGAGTTTACTGTTAAGATTGATCCTATCTTATTGTTTTGACAATCAACAGTTCCTGAACTGTTAAGGGAAATACCATATACATTGTTGTTGGTTGTCGTGCTTGTAACAAGTATTGACCCAGTGCCTGTTATGTCTCCGATTGTATTCCCTGTAACAGTTCCAATATTAACATCTCCTCCGGCAATCTGAATACCTGTCCAGCTACCGTTTAATGAATTGCTCCAGTCAAAATTCCTAATAATATTATTCTGAACACTACTAGTTGTTCCAGTTCCTGCATTTATATAAATACCTATGAATATACTGTTAAAAGCATTTGTTTTTGTCCATTGTGCCCCTCCGCACATTGGTGAACTGCCGCCGATAAAATTATCATAAACTGAGAAATTAATGCCTGACGGACTAATGATAGCAATAGTCATGTATCCAACTTGGGCAGTTGGTACGAATGCGGAAGATTCATAAAAATTGTTCCCAAAAATTGTCCAGGAAGTGTTATTATTATCTAGAAATATCCCATTGGAAGAAGAACCTCGATTAAATACATCATAAATATTGTTATTGCTCACAATGTTTCCGCTGTTTTCAAATGACACCGTTCCTAAAGAGTAAATAGCATTTATCGGCCTGTTGGCATCGGCAGCATTGGTAATATTATTATATTCAATAGTGTTGTTATCATTACCGGTAGAACCTGTGGTTGTACTGAACAAAACATTGGCGCCTCCTGTTGAAGATCCTTTTATATTGCAGTATTTAACAACGTTTCCGGATGCATCGTTGATAAATCGTATAGTTGAGGTTCCTGTTGTAGCTGAGGTGCTGGCATTGCTGAGACTGAGATCGATGGCAGAACCAGATGCATTTACTCTTCCGTCAATTGTTAAAATGTCGGCTCCGTTCAATTCAATAAGAGGGGCATTTATATTCCCACTAATGGAAAGGCCTGGAGTGGTTGGAAAAATTATCATGCTGCTCCATGTTCCTGAATTCAGAATGGCAGAAGATGTTTCTGCAGTAGGGGAACTGGTAATTGTAATGACTATGTTATTACCTGTTTGCGACTGATTATTTATTGCAGTGAAAGCAGCACTTAATTTTGAATATGTTCCATTAGATAGTGCATGAGCCCCGGCTACATTAACCTGAGCTTGCATATATAAAGAAGGCAAGGTAATCAACAACAACAAATAGACAATCAGCTTTTTCATCTCTTTCACCGGTTTAATGTATGACCATCGATCTGATCTCCAGGTTGCATCCTTTTATACAAAAATAAATCAACAACTCCTTTATCAGAAGCTGCTAAAAATTTGTAAATAACAAAAATAGCCTATTTGTTTTTATTCACAAAATTATTATGACCAATGAATAAAACGAAGGTATGAATGCTTTTAATAGAATGATAAGATGGTATCGGTTTGTGGTCTGAGGTCTTTGAAAAGTTGGAATTATTTAACCAATCCCCTGTCTTGATATAATACTGCTAAGTAATGAGCCATAAAAGTTTTCCTATCCTGTGAGGATAGAAAAGAATGGTTTTCAGACCTGTACACTGGTAACGGTTTTTCATCCATGGGAACGATGGGAACAAATCGCCTGCTAAGAATAAAATCCTTTTCCCGTATGGTACAGCTTGGAGTTTATCTTTGTAAATTGCTTTCCTGTAATGAGACTTACCTTTTTGGTCAGGATTATATATGAATTCATTCGGGAATTCAGGGCAGGCATCCTGCATTATCATTTTGATATCCTGCCAGGTTCTTATCTGACATTCTCCTCCAACCAGATGACTTTTGAAATGGCTAAGGAGATATTTTATATGTACATCATCAGGAAGTATAAAACCAGGGATTTCTCCTATATTGATTTTTTGTGCGGTATTGAAGTATTTATTATATTCATGCAGGTCGGCTTTTGTTTCGTTAAAAAGTCTTGTATGTATCTCAAGCATATACCCGTCTTTATAAAGAGAAGGAAGATGCAGGGCTGCATCCAGCATAATTTTCATATGTAGAGGGGATTTTGGAAGTGCTATACTGAACCCGTTTACCTGCAGTAATTTCCATGCTTTTATAGCCTCCTGTCTTTGGATCAGGATATCATTATCAGTCATTTGCCGTAAACCCCTGGCCCCATATATCGTATGTTCAAGGGCCATTCCCTTCAGTAAAATATGTTTTATCCCGGCTTCATTCAGTATCTCATTAACTTCCTTCCATCTCTCTGCCAGCCATGAGCTACGGACCATGCTCTGCATCAGGCCGTTTTCCAGAACCTGCATTGCCTTTGCAGGGACCAGGCTCACGAGCCTGGCCTCCTTTATATTGTATGCTGCCAGGGCAATGATGCCGTGGGCGTTAACGAGTTTTACAAAGGAATCCCAGTCTGTGATTTCGGCAAGTAATCTCTTTAAGTCCTCTTTATTTGAGGATCTGTAAGGATAATTGGCTAACAATAAAAGCAGTTCCTTCATTTTGTAAAATTAAGGTTATTATAGTAATTTGCACTTTCATCGCTGCTTAATCATGAAGGGTTATTTTTATATTCTGACAAATCAGAATAATTCCGTGCTGTATGCCGGGGTAACCAGTAAGCTCTGTGACCGTATCCTGAAACATAAAACGAAGAGATATCCGGGGAGTTTCACTGCAAGGTATAATGTGGATAAGCTGGTGTATTACGAGATGCATAATACTATAGGTGAGGCTATTAAACGGGAGAAACAGATTAAGGGAGGGTCGAGGAGGAAGAAGGTTGAGATGATAAACAGGGTTAATCCGGAATGGGCTGACCTGAGCGAATTTGAGGAGGGCGGTTAGGATTGCTTCTCCCGACTAAGGTCGGGATCGCAATGACTTTGCCTGCCTGCCAGTCCGTGGTGGACGGGTTGTGGATAAGGTGCATTGGGGGATACGGGGGGGTTGCTTCGTCCCACTGGCGAGGGACTCGCAATGACTGTTCAGGCAGGTTAATCAGTGGTGAACGGGTTTTGGATACGGGGTATTGAGTAACACGGTTTGGATTGCTTCGTCTCTGTCTGCAGGCGTATCCTCGCAATGACCTTGCATGTAAGTGACTTCGTTACAGATACGGATTAACAAAATTACGTATAGATCACGGTCATTGCGAGGCACGCAGTGCCGAAGCAATCCTGAACGAATACCACCAATGAAAATTACATAACCAAATTTGCGTATTTCAAAAAATCGAGTAATTTTGTTACTCAGTAATTAATAAGGCGACGGGCGTCGGGCATCAGGCGTCAGGAAGAAGTAAGAATGAGTATAATCTTCCATTCTTCACCTCTCCCTTTCTCCCCCTCTCCCCCTCTCCCTATCAATAACATTGACCAATGATCGGCACCCTCATAACCTCTCAGACACGCATTAAGCTGCTTAAGAAGTTTTTTCTTAACAGCCGCACCCGTGCTCACCTGCGAGGTCTGGAGGCCGAATTCGGGGAGTCGTCGAATGCCATTAGGATAGAGCTTAACCGTTTCGAGGAAGCGGGATTGCTTCACTCACTACGCGATGGCAATAAAAAGCTCTATCATGCCAACGAATCGCACCCTCTTTACAGGGACATACATAATATTATACTAAAGGAGACCGGTATCGACAGGGTAATTGAGAAGGTAATTCACCGTCTGGGCAACCTTTTATCAGTTTATCTGGTCGGTGATTTTGCACACGGAAAAGACAGCGGTGTAATAGAGCTTATACTTGTGGGCGATGATATTGACAGGGAGTATCTCGACAGGAAAGTCATGCAGGCAGAGGAGCTTGTGGGCAGAAAGGTCACGTATGAGATTTTTCAGTCGGTTGAGGCAGAGGAGAAACTTAAAAAACTTAAGCCGGTGGATCTGTTGCCGTTATGGAGCAATGGCACAACGGCGCAAGGGCACAATGGTGCAACGGTGATTTTTTAATTCCCCCTTTGAAGGGGGTAGGGGGATGTAAAAACATACGACAGTTATCGCATTCAACCGAATAACTGTCACGATAACAATAAATTACAGCCTTGTCAGGCATCTGGAGAGGGTGTGACTGACGGGGCGGAAGCTTGCCCGGAGCTTTAATAAGGGCTGAATGGGAGAGCAGGAGAAGAGGTGAAAGCCAGGTGTAAAAATTGTAATTATAACTTAAATAATACCTATATTTACAAAAAATTGTAAATATGTTTATAAATGATTGATTTTTCCATTCCCGGGAATATTATTGAGCGGAAAATTTATACATCCAGAATTGAACCATTTATAAGAAAACATCTGATAAAAGTTTTCACTGGTCAGCGAAGGGTAGGGAAGAGTTATATGCTCTTCCAGGTAATGGAAAAAATAATAAAGGACGATCCTGCTGCAAATATTATTTATATAAACAATGAGGATATCCGCTTTGATTTCATAAAAACTACTTCTGATTTAGCAGCCTATATTGAAAGCAAATCTGTCAGGAAATCAATTAATTATATCTTTATTGATGAAATTCAGGAGATTCCCGGATTTGAGAAAACTGTCAGGTCATTATTGCTTGATGATAAAAATGATATATACATTACCGGCAGCAATGCCAGGTTATTGTCAGGTGAGTTTTCAACATTTCTGGGAGGACGTACTATTGAGATAAGAGTTTACAGTCTCTCCTATTCGGAGTTTCTGCAGTTTCATAAACTAAAAGACTCTGAGGAAAATCTGGAGACCTATTTTCTTTATGGCGGTCTTCCCTTCCTTGTTAACCTCACTCTTAAGGATGAGGTCGTATTTGAATATCTTAAAAATATCTATAATACAATAATATATCGTGATGTTGTATCCCGTTACAATCTTCGGAACACACATTTTCTTGAACAGCTTATCCGCTTCCTGGCAGATAACACCGGATCTCTTTTTTCTTCGAAGAGCATAAGCGATTTTCTTAAGTCGCAGAAGGTAATGATACCTCATAATCAGGTACAGTTATATACTGGTTATCTGAACGATGCATTTCTGGTGAACAGAGTGTTGAGATACGACATCCGGGGGAAACGTATTTTTGAAACAGGGGAAAAATATTATTTTGAAGACCTGGGTATACGTAATGCCATAATCGGTTATAAGCCTGATGACAAAGCGAAAATCATTGAGAATGTTGTTTATAATGAGCTCCTTTTCAGGGAATATGAAGTAAGTACAGGATGGAAGAAAGATCACGAAACAGATTTTATAGCAACAAAGCATAATGAGAAATTATATATTCAGGTTGCATTGACTCTTGACAGTGACAGGACAGTGAACCGTGAATTTGGTAATCTGCTTGAAATAGATGATAATTATCCGAAAATGGTAATCTCTGCCGACAGGCAATACCGGAATACAGTTGAAGGTGTTGAACATGTTAATCTGAGAAAGTTTCTTTGCACACCATGAATCTAAAGCGTAGAACGTAGTGAGGTGAGCCTCAACCTCAACCTCAATCTCAACCTCAACCTCAACCTCAACCTCAACCTCAATCTCAACCTCAATGCTTACAGATAAATAATTTAACTTTACACTAAAATATCACTTATCACCAGCAAAGATGCGACTAACGCAATATGAAATAGCTTGCATAAAAGTATCTGCCGGACGACACTTCGGGTCAGAAGCAGAGATTTTTTTGTTTGGATCAAGGATTGATGACTCTGCCAGGGGCGGGGATATTGATTTGTTCATAAAAGCGGAGTCAGGCATGCTTAACAGCAGAAACAGAATTGCGTTTATCACCGATCTTATAATGAAATTTGGAGAAAGACGAATAGATGTTGTACTGGATAATGAAAAAAGGAGAACGGACCAATTCTTTAAAACAATAGAAAAAACCGCAGTAAAGTTATGCTGAAAGAAGAATTAAGTGATAAGTTGAACAATACTCTGCTTATATGTGACATGCATTATCAGAGGATGATATTTGCCTGGGACCAGGTGAAAAAACATTTCCCGGTGTCGGGGAATATACTTAAAAGCTTAACTCCTGTCGAGCTGGCGTTATTTGATCAGCTCATTTACAGATTTTTAAAACTTCAGGATATAATGGGATCGAGACTTTTCAGACAGATCCTCGAAATGCTTGGGGAAGATGTGTCGGGAACTCCGTTTATTGACATTCTTAATAAAATGGAGAAACTGGTTCTTATTGAAAAGGCTGAAGTATGGATCAATCTCAGGGAAACACGCAATGCAATTTCCCATGAATATCCTTTTGATCTGGATGAACAGGCAGGCGAATTGAATCTTCTTATTACAGATATTGGAATGCTGTCAGATATCTGGCTAAAACTTAAGGATTATACTTTATCAAGACTTAAAGGTTAAGGTTTAGGTTAAGAGGGAAATACACTCAGCCTCAAACCCAGTATCGAATATCTTAAAGCTAAGGGCTCAGAGCTTAGGGCTCAGGGCTGAGTTCGCAACCCCCTGTGCTCTTTGCCCTGCGCTCTGCGCTTTCAACCTCAACCTCAGCCTCAGCCTCAACCTCAGCCTCAACCTCAACCTCAGACGCCTCAACCTCAATATTCTAACCAAAGAACCTGAGCTCTTGTCGAAAACGATTTAACCATGGAAATACAACTTATACAGAATAAAATCTATGAAATCAGGGGACATAAAGTAATGCTTGATTTCGATCTGGCGGAACTTTATGAAGTACCAACCAAGGCATTAAATCAAGCAGAAAAAAGGAATATACAACGCATTCCTTCTGATTTTATGTTTCGCCTTACACTTGATGAGTGGGATTTAATGCGGTCACAATTTGCCACCGCATCTGGAAATAGAATTGTTATGCGGTCACAAAATGTGACTGCATCCCAGAATAAGAGAAATGTGTCAGCTACGCCTTATGCATTTACTGAACAAGGACTTGCCATGCTTAGCGGAATATTGAATTCCGATAAGGCAATAAATGTAAATATTGCTATAATGCGAGCCTTTGTACTAATAAGACAATATGCTCTTACCTATCGGGATTTGACTGAACGGTTAAAAGAAATTGAAGGTAAATTTGAAGATATTTATGAAGCCATAGATTACCTTCTTGATAAAGATAAAATTGATACAAAGCAGCAACAAAGAAGAAAGATAGGATTTAAGCAAAGCAAGTCCGATAAACAATAAAAGGAATATATTAAGAAATTTGCTTTGAACCTTAAACCTTAAACTTTAAACCTTGAACTTAGAATTATTAGTCATTATTAGCAATTATTACCAGTTATTAGCGAATATTAGCTGTTATTAACATGAGGTATAATCCATTCAGACCAAATAGCATAGCTTCATCTGCATTGTTTCAGGGAAGGAAAGAGGAAATGATGTTTATTGAACAAAGTTTGTTTCAGACTAAAAATGGGAATCCGCAACATTTTTTGATAGAAGGGGAAAGGGGATTAGGGAAATCTTCACTGTTCCTGATGGTTGAAAACCAGGCTACAGGACAGATTCCGTTACAAAGTTCAGAAAAGGTTAATTTTCTTGTAATAAATATTGAGCTTGACTCCACCCAAACTTTCTTTGAAATTCTGAAATCTATTGCAGCAGATTTTAAGCGAGCTCTGGCAGAAAGAGATAAGATAAAAAAGCTGGCTTCCGGGGTATGGGATTTTTTAAGTAACTGGGAAATATTAGGTGTCCGATATCATAGGATAGATGAGAATCTGGTTCAACCATATGAAATTCTGAACGCTTTAGTAGTAAATTTTGAAAAGGTTATACGGCTGGCTGAAAAGGAGATGGATGGAATTCTTATTCTTATAGATGAGGCTGATCGTCCAGGTGAAAAGGCTTCACTTGGAGAATTGGTAAAATTGCTCACGGAGAAGCTTACAAAAAGAGGATGCGATCAGGTTGTGATAGGGATGACCGGTCAACCTGGGTTGATATCAAAACTTAGAGCAAGTCATGAATCTTCAACCCGCATATTTTCATCACTGACACTAAAACCTCTTAGTGATGAAGAAAACAGGGAAGTTGTGTTAAGCGGACTGGAGGAAGCGAACAAAGTGAATAAGGAACAAACTTTCATTGACAAGGACGCATTGGAATTGCTCTCACAATTATCTGAAGGTTATCCTCATTTTTTACAGGAATTTGCTTTTAAAGCATTTGAGCAGGATGTGAATAATCGAATTTGCATTGAAGATGTAAAGAATGGAGCATTTGGACCCTTTGGTGCTCTTAAACAATTGGGGAACAAGTATTTTAATGATTTATATTTCACACAGATTGGCTCAGATGAATACAGAAGAGTATTACAGGCCATGGCCCGTTTTTCTGATTCCTGGGTTAACCGGGAAATGATTAAAAATGAAATATCAATTAAGGAAACTACATTAAATAATGCACTTCAAGCATTAAAAACCCGAGGCATTATAGTACCAAATCCAGCACAGCCAGGTGAGTTCAGATTACCAACCAAGTCATTTGCAGCCTGGATAAAAGCATTTTATATGCTGAAGGAAGATCCATTTATTTCCTAAACCTTAAACCTTAAACCTTGAACTTTAAACCTATGAAACGAATATCCCCACCCCTCTCCCTTAGTATCTTCCTGCTCGTCGCCCTGCTCCTCGTTTCCGGCTGCACCTCCCAGAAGAAACTCGCCTACCTCCAGAACCTTCCCGAACCCGATGGCCAGGAATTTTTCACAATGGATAAACCCGGATATAAGATTCAGCCAAGAGATGTTCTGTACCTTACTGCAAAAGCACTTAATGCCGAAGGTAAAATTGAAGATTATCTTTCCTCTTCAAGGACTACGGTAACCTCTCAGGCCGGTGGCGAGGCTGGTGGTTTCCTTTATGGATATGATGTAAGTGAAGATGGTTTTATTCGTTTACCGGTTATTGGACTGATCAAAGTAGAGAATCTGACTTTAGAAGAAGCCAGACCTATCATTCAGGAGGCTGTTGATAAGGTATTTAATAATACAACTGTAGAATGTAAACTGTTGAGTTTTAAATTTACGGTTATTGGAGAAGTCAGGGGGCCTGGAACATATGTAAACTATAATAATTATCTTACAGTTCTGGAGGCAATCGGACGTGCCGGAGGTATTGGTGATTATGGTAAAAGAGACAGAGTTCTGGTGGTACGTGCTGAGGAAAAGGGGAGCAAAACATTCAGATTAAATCTTCAGGATAAATCAATTTTAAATTCAGAGGCCTATTTTCTGCTTCCGAATGATGTTGTTATTGTTGAACCCCAGCCTCAAAAGATATTCAACATGAACCTGCCGACAATTTCGTTTATTATTAACTCAACTCTCCTGACTCTTTCTACCACTTTACTGCTGATAAATTATATAGGTCAATAAATGAATAAAACAGAGTTTAAAATTTTACTAAGTAAGTAGTTATTAAATCTCTGTAAAATTATTCTGACTTTTTGGCAGAATAAAATTATAGTTCAATGTGACAAATCTCAATTATTATGACATATAACAGTCCAAATTACAACATTGAAGAATCACCAGGACCATACTCCGAGAATGAATCTCTCGATATCAAACGATACCTTTCGCTTATCATTAGCAACTGGTATTGGTTTGCGGTTTCGCTTCTTATCGCAATGAGTATAGCATATGGTATAAACCGGTGGTCAGAAGAAGTCTATACAGTGTCTTCAACAATTCTTGTTAAGGATGAATCCAATACAGCACTTACAAATATTTTTCCTTCATCAGGAAGTTACAGGGGGCAGCAGAACCTTAATAATGAAATAGGTATCCTGAAGTCATTTAATCTTAACTCCCGCGTAATGGAGGAACTCCCGGATTTTTATATAAACTATATAAAAGTCGGGAAGAGAGGAATTGCCGAAACAAGGATGTATCAAAGTGCTCCTTTTATAGTAATTTATGAATCAATTAACAGACAGAAACCTTTTCAGCAAATTGACATCAGGATAATTGATGATAAGAAATATAGACTAACGATTGATGGGGATAAAAACTTTGAAAAGGAGCTTCAGTTTGGAGAACATTTTAATGATATGGGTTTCGATTTCAGAATAGAACTGCGGGATAAGGATCGATTCAGATTCGATCCAAAAAACTCCAATAAATATTACTTCTACTTTGTTACCAATTCTTATCTGGCAAATCTGTATAGGTCAAGTTTATCAATTAATCCGACGCTTGAAGAGTCTTCCCTGATGACGCTTAGAACTTCAGGGTATGTTCCGGAACAGGAAGCTACCTATTTAAATACTCTTATGGAAAAATACCTGGAGTTTGGACTTGAATATAAGAATAAGACAGTTGAGCAGACTCTGATTTTTATTGATGAACAATTAGCGAAAATTTCAGATTCATTAAAAATAGCAGAGCGAAATCTGGAAATGTTCAAGCTTTCAAATAAAATTTTAGAGATCAGCTATGAAGGGACTCAGATACGAGACAAACTGGAGAAAATAGACCAGGAAAGAACCAACCTGCTTATTCAGAAAAAATATATTGAATACCTGAAAGAGTACATCAGTTCAAAGCAGGAGACTGAAGAGATTATTGCACCGGCAGTAATGGGAGTAGCAGATCAGCAGCTTATTAATCTTGTTTCAGACCTGTCGGAAAAGCAGCTCCAAAGAAGACAGTTTACAATGAATATTAACGAAGTTACGGACGCATCAAAGTTATTATCTTCAGAGATTGAGTTATTAAGGAGAGCGATAGATGAAAACCTGAATGACAAATTGAAGATTGTAGTCGGGACCATAGAGGAAAAAGATATTGAAATCAGATCTCTCTGGAGAGAATTGATGAAACTTCCTGTCACAGAACGGCAACTGATTAACATCCAGCGGAATTATGATATAAACAATACGGTATACACATATCTTCTTGAAAAAAGGGCTGAAGCAGGAATTGCAAGAGCTTCCAATGCGTCGGATAACAGGATAATTGACAGGGCAGGGGCTTCCATGACAAATAAGATTAAACCGAAGGATAAACAGAATCAGCTGTTTGCAGTAATTTTTGGACTTGCCTTTCCATTCATATTAATAATGATTATTGATTTTCTTAATAACAAGATTATTGACAGGAAAGATGTTGAAAAGCTGACAAAGGTACCTATTGTTGGGTATATCAGTCATAACAGCATGAATTCCGAACTGCCGGTTATTGAAAAAACCGGGTCCACCCTGGCTGAATCATTCAGGTCAGTTCGTACAAATCTTAAATACTTTGTAAAAGATTTAAAAAATCCAGTTATAGCTGTCAGTTCAACAATTACTGCAGAAGGTAAAACATTTATATCAGCAAACCTGGCTTCAATATTTGCCATTTCAGGCAAAAAGGTCCTCCTGATAGGGCTTGACCTGAGAAAGCCCAGAATACACAGGCTTTTGGGTAAAAGTAACGAATCGGGATTAAGTAACTTTCTTATCGGACAGGAGGCATTTGAAGATGTTATAAGCAAAACTGAAGTCGAAAACCTGTGGTATGCCACTGCAGGTCCTGTTCCTCCAAATCCGTCAGAACTTATTGATTCCTCAAAGATGTTTGAATTTATAAACAAGGCTAAAGCTGAATTTGATATCATAATAATTGATACCCCTCCTGTCGGAATAGTAACAGATGCCCTTTTATGTGCCTCTTTTACCGATGTATATATTTTCGTTGTAAGACAAAGATATTCATCCAAGAACACTCTGGAGCTTATTGATGAATTGCATAAAAGCAGGAATATTAAGAATATGGGGATAATTATAAACGACATAAGCCTTTCGGGTTATTACGGTTACGGTCTGCGGTATGGATCATACCTCGGATACGGTTATTCATATGGCTATAATTATTATGGCAGCTATGCCGATCGCATGTACGGATATAAAGGATCATCTGATAAATACTATACTGAGGATTGAAAATGGTTTTAAGTGATCCACAAACCTTCTCTGCTTTTATACATACTACTTACTATCTACTACTTACCACTTACTTTCTTCTTTCATGTTTAACCCCGATCAAAAGATCCTTATAATCCGTCCCAAAGGTAAGCTTTTTAGTCTTAATCTGGCAGAGCTGTGGCAATACCGCGATCTTCTTGAGATGTACATAAAAAGGGATATAGTAACATTATATAAGCAGACAATCCTCGGGCCAATCTGGTTTTTTGTTCAGCCTGTATTTACCACAATAGTC
>CALMJY010000128.1 GCA_937864815.1 uncultured Bacteroidota bacterium | reverse complement strand
AGACAGTTGTTATACATAGTACTATGCTTTATTATAATCAACCTTTAACCTCTTTCCTGACAACCTGTCTGTCTGTATCAACCATTTTTGTCATATTTGGGGCGTATTTGAGGCTCTTAGTAAATTTTATCCACTTTATGTACTGCAGCACCTTCCAGCATCTTCTCTTCTTCTATGGCGCTTAAATAAATCTCTGTCGTTTCTATCCTTGCATGACGAAGCAAAGCTTTTATCTCATTAAGGGGCACGCCTGACTTGTAAAGAGTAATAGCAAACGTATGTCTGAGTGAATGAGCAGTAAGTCTTTCGCTGTTGATGTTGATTGCTCTCATGTATCTCTTCACTATCCTCGATACAGTAGTAGGAGTAATCCTGGTATCAGAAGATACCGCTGCATGATTCCTGAATAACGGATGCCTTTCTTCTGTATCGTCCAGTTCATTCATATATATTTTAACTGGGTCAACTGCTTTATCTGTCAGACTCATAACACAATCTTTGTCTGTATGAAACTTGCCCTGCACGTATATCACCCACTTGTTATTCTCAATACGGATATCCTTCACATTTACTCTGGATACTTCAATGCATCTAAGCCCGGCCCTAAGCATCAGGTTGATGATTGCATAATCTCTTTTGCCAATAATAGTATCTCTGTTAACAGAGCCCAGCAACCTACCAACCTGATCAGGCTTCAGATATCCACGCCTGTACCCATGGTATCTTTTAGGAGAATGAACACCGGCTGCAACATTATCATGTATTCCCCGCTTCTCCAGGTAATCAAAGAAAAGCCTTACTGATACCAGGTAGTTATCGATGGTTGTCTGGCTCTTGCCTGATTTCGTTAAGTAGTTCTTGTAGGCGAGTATATTCGGCCTGCTAGGATTCTTTACATCTCCATTGCGGGTGAGCCAGGCAATGAAGAAGTGTAATGAATCCCGGTACTTTTTCCTGGTATTCTCACTAACATCATGGTTAGCCAGGAACTCATCAAGCAGAACCAGTATAGGCTTATCACTATTCATAAATCCAATTGAATAATTTGGCCTTATCAAATGTGAGAAGGGAAATCAGGCAGATCAACCCTGCCGACTGCCAGAAGTTAATCTCATCACAAAGAATCACACCAGGAAGGATGAGATTCCAAAGCATCATCACAACAAACGACAGGGCAGCAATAATTGCAATCACAATCACTGACACAAGGAGTATCCCGTAAATATTTTTCTGTTTCTGTTTCATGGTTATTTCGTTATGTGAACAATTACATCACCAACCTCGTACATGTTTATCTGCGACTTCATGCCATATAGCTTCAGAATATGCTTCACAGATCCTTTGGTACATATCTTGAATTTCCCGGGCATAAGCCTGATAACCCAAAGCCTGCACTTCCTTATCCTCGAAAGCTTTTCAGCCCTTTCAATAGCCTTCAGCGATCTTTCCAGGTCAACCCTTTCGCCGCTCTTATACTTCATCCTGAATATCCATCTCTCAATATTGATCCTGATGTTCTGAACCGATCGCTTAAAATTTATCTTTGCCATTCTGTTTGTGTTGTTTTATCAGTTTTTTATCTGCAGCTGCTTTTGAGTTATTGCACTTTTTACAGAGAGCATCCCAATTGTTGTGGTCCCAGGGATCCTCGCATAACTCAAGCGGGATCCTATGGTCTGTTACCTCCGACGGAACCACGAGCCCTTTTGTTTCGCACCTCTTGCAAACAGGATTCTCCATCCTGAACAGCCTGCTCTCTTTCTTCCACCTGGTAGTATGGTAGAACTCTATCCTCTTCCTGTTCTCCATCGGCGCCGGCCTTGACTGTGCTTTGGCTATATGCCACGGACGTGGTTTTGATCGGGGCTTTTTCATGTTTCTTAATTTTCATGTACATAATACCGTTTGCAATCATGCTCAGCAGCAGAAACAGCACCAAGGCGCCAAAAATGAACGCCACACAACCCTGCTTATCATAGCTATCGGCATATTCCATTTCAATCGTTTTCATGGTATCATATCGGGTGTTAAGTTTTCGAGCTTATATCCGCGGTCCATCATGGCAACTATTTTGTCCAGGCTTATGCGGTGGTATTCTGCCGACGATAGTTGTTTTGCAAAACCTATTTTCCAGTACATTGCGGCGCCGTACTTCGTGCTTCTTTTCTGCTGCAGCCTGAATGCTTTTTCCTCTGCAGCTCTTCTCTCTGAATCTATTCTCGATTGACTCTCCTGGCTAAGTCGCTGATTTTTCTCATCCACAGCCGTCAGCCAGATGTAGATGTTCCGTACAGTGAACCTCGTTGTTCCGCCAAGCTCACCCAGCGATCCCCTGGTGTATGCCTCGGCAACCAGGCTAAGTGGCAGATACCTGAATTTATTTTTTAATAAATCGACTACTGCGGCATTTATCTTGTCTGTTGCTTCATTATCAACATCCGAGCTCATGTAGAACTTTGCATTTATTGCAAACTCATCAATCATCTCCCTCATATGCTCAGAAGGGATGTTATAAACCTTTTCTGCAAGGTATTGCGGGTAGTATGCGCTCTTAATTTCCATTTACAGGTACTTTTTTAAGGTTTTCTTCAGCTTCACGCTTCTCTCTTCTAAGCCTGGCTTCTTTCAATTCACGCCTCTGTCTGTCGAACATGTCTTCACCCGGGGCCTGTGTCACCTGAACCGCTTTGAGAGGAAATAGTCCTATCCACTCATTCTCTATGCTCTGTTTAATGATAGCCATAGCCGTGGTGCTGTCATTCCCGGCAAGTCCCAGAAGCTTGTTATATGCAGCAGCTGTTCCCTCTTGTGTCTTGTATGGTTTTTTGAGCTTTTTACGGAATTCCACCCAGCGGCACCAGGTTTTTATCAGATCCTGATTAGGATTATCACCTGAAAGAGGAAGAGAAGCTAAAAAAGCGTCAGTATTATCTTCTTTACTTTTCTCTTCTTTACTCTTCTTTACTTTACTCTTCTTTACTTTACTTTGCATTGCGTACGCATTACCGTGCGCATTGCGTCCGTTATGCGTGCGCATTGCGTCCGCATCACTCCACCGTTTTAAGGCCAGTTCGCGCATGTACTCCCTTTTATCTTCAAGAGGCAACATACGCCTGTTAAGGCTCGGAGAAAAGAAAAACTCAGAGTCCGATTCAAACAGCCCAAACTTTTGAACAACAGCTTCAAATTTTTCCTTTGAAGAGCCGTATCTTCTCGACAAAGGATCGAGTAAAATCATAGGAGCCTTGTATCCTGGTTGCTGCCTCAGGTATTCAACAAGTATCCAATAAATGCCATATGACTCGATTCCCAGCTGCGCCATCATAAGCATAATCTTGGGATCATCCTTTGCGTTACAATCATGTGGAAAATACTCGGCTGTTTTTCCTGTTTCCATTATGCCAGCCTCCATTTATGGTTCGGTACATCATAACTCCCCGGCTGTTTCTCCCCGGTTTTTACCAGGTGGCCATCAGCGGTAAGCGAAGTTATTGCCCTCCGTATCCCGCTCTCGGAGCAACGCTGCAGCCCTGCCAACTCCCTAACTTCAATAGGAGTAAAGCCCCGCCCGGGATTATCCCTGAAGAACCTCAAAACGGACAAATATTGTCCTGCGGCTCTTCGCTTTTTTTCTTTCAGATCTTCTCCTTCCAGGTTAACCGTGTTGAAGAAGATTTCATATTGTTTGTTAAGCATTTCGCTTGGGTACATATAGCGTGAATTTTAGTGAGCCCAGGGAATATCTTCTTTCGATTTTACCAATGCGCTAAAGGCAACCATAGTCGATACTGCCTTGATAATTTTACCTGCAGTGTTGTTTATCTCTTTTGCCTCATTAAGAGGGTAATTGTGCATACGAAGTTTTTTATACACTTCTGCCAAATCATCTGTAAGTTCAGATAGTTTTTGTGGTTTTTTAATCGTTTCCATGTTTAATTAATCTTTTAAGTTTAATATGCATCCTTTTCGCTTCTATTAGTTCTTTAGGTATTAAAGCCCTTTCTATTTTAACCGATTTAGCGATTAATTTTTTTATGTATATATCAGTTAATGATTCTCTATTTTGCTTATAGCGTTCCGCAATGCGTTCCTTGTTGGTCTCTCTATATAGCTTATAGCGTTCCTTAATGTGATCCTTGTTGGCCTCTTTATATTGCTTAATGCGCTCCTTATTAGCCTCATAATATAGCTTACCGCGTTCCTTAATGCTCTCCTTGTTGGCCTCTCTATATTGCTTTAAGAGTTCCGCAATGTGCTCCTTGTTGGCCTCTCTATATTGCTTATCGTATTCCTTAATGCTCTCCTTGTTGGCCTCTCTATATTGCTTTAAGAGTTCCGCAATGTGCTCCTTGTTGGCCTCTCTATATTGCTTCTGGTATTCTTTTTTCGTGATTCTCATAATATCAGATTAAATCCTCCTCAAAAAACATTTTCATACCGGCATATCGTGCCGTTAAAAACTCAATATGCGCCCCCTCGCTTTCTTTATAATCATTAAGCAGGAGTATTGCGTCGCATTCGGTCAGCAGGTCCAGGCACTTTCTTATGGCGGCTTTTCTGGGCGCCTTCTCATTAACATGTCTGGTAGGGTTAACCGGGTTCCATCCGTTTCCCCTGCAAAGCACCTCTGCCCTCTGAAACTTATTCTTTACCTCGGTATAATTCAGCCCGGTTATTCTGCCGGCAATATAGATCCTCATATGTTCTGATTTTTAATGCAACTTTCAACATCTTTTCTGTACACGAGAATGGCTGAATACCTGTTGTTCTGCTGCCCCGGCTTTTTTCTCACGTAACCCATCGAAATTGCCTTGTCAAGCTTTCTTCTCCCAAGTCCGTCAGGGCAAATTTTAACAGCCTGGTTCTTCGATATCCATTCCGGTTCAATCGGTTTCTGTTTCACACCAAGCTCCTTTATCAGCTCCTGTGCAAAAACCCTCAGAACGCTCCGCAGCTCGCTCCGGTTAATGGTAATTGTCTCCTCGTTATTTCCGCTCATCTTCGGTAATTTCTCTGCCGGTTATCTGTCCCAGGCGCACATCGTTTATGTCCTTTATCACCTGCACCATTTTCACATTAATGGCAGCGAGGTATTTGTTTTCCTTCAGCTCCTGGTTAATACGTTCAAGCAGGGCGATGGAATCCTCGTAAAGAGTGCTCTTTTCGTTAGCCATTTATGGTAATTTTAATTTTCATATTCGATGGACATTCGGCTGCAAGCTTCTTTATGAAGCTACTGAAGTCATCCCTGTGTTTTGACTCCGGTCCGTCTGATAATACTTTCCTTACTTCTTTAGCCTCGTCATTGCGATCCCGCGCAGCGGGAGAAGCAATCTTCCTCTCTTCAACAGAAGGAGCAGCCGGATATTCCGATTTTATCCCCTCATACCTCACATCATCAATATGCTTTTTATTAAAGTCCTGTATTATGCCGAGTATCGATGGCATAATCTTTATCTCATCAACAGGATCTTCCAGAACCTTTTTAAGGGTGGGCCATGTAAGTTTCGATTCAATCGAAATCTTATTCTTGTTATAGCCCCTGTCTGCTATAAGCACATCGCAGGTTTTTCTGAATTTCAGAATATCATCTTTCATAGTAGTTAGTTTTTAAAAAGCCGGTCTCTCCCGGCTGTCACCGATATTGCTTCCTACGGTCGGATCTCTCTTTGAGGCGTGTCCGACAGGCTCTCCAACTTTGAGGCATTCCGACAGGGACTTTGCATACCCTGAAGCTGCGATCTGTCAGAGGTTGGCCGACAAATCACTCCTAATCCCAGCGTTCCTGTTTTTCCTGTAGCCTCCATCTTCGTAAGGGTTGAAGTGCCGGCAGGAATCGAACCTGCGACCTCCGGGTATGAGCCCGGCGAGCTGGCCACTGTTCCACAGCACATTTTTTTAGACGAATAGCACAACTATACCGGCTGCAACTTTTTCTATTTCCTTTAATTCTTCATGAATCAGCCTCGATCTCGTTTCGTCCGACAACTGGATAAGGTCCGTTGATGAAAGAGCGACTTCGAGCGAAGAATTAACCAGAAATTCTATAAGAATCTCATGAGGATCTGTGCCTTTGAAAAGCGGCACTTTGATTTTAAATCCTTCAGGAATATTATGTTCAATAAACTGGGCTTTCTTCATCTCATAATTACCCCTGTCATCTTTTATGGCATCAATTTCCTGGTTGACTTTAGCGCGGAATGCCTTGAGTGCGCTATAAACGGCAGAGTATTCGTTTTGTGAATCAAAAAGATGTTTTCTCATCTTCAGATGATTTGCCATCTTTTCAGGCGTGATGTATTCCCCTGTATTGATATTGAATTTCACAATATCAGGATGGATGGTAATTTCACTCTGAACAAAGCCCCAGAAATGATTAGTTTCATTTATGAAAAGCTGAATAACGCCCTTCTCAATATCGGCCTGAATGTTACATTCAAGTTCTCCCAGGCGCGAAATTCTGTTCTTCAGGAATCTGGCAACAGTGTTAATACAACCCTGAATATTAATTTTTTCCGGATCATAAATCTTATAAGCCTCTCCTTTGCGGATTATCAGTTCAGAGGTCTGTCCTGATACCAATACTTTAACTTCTTCCATAATTGATTAGTTGATTATTAAAAATTCACTGCTGGTTTTATAGTCAGCTGTCTGTCATTCATCGTCATCGGCCTTTGCAACACAAGCTGTCCGCGAGAATTATAGAAGCCAACCTGATTATGTGCTTCATCAAGAACCTTAAATACCAGGCCCTTGGTTCTTATAGTACCGCTCTTTATTTCAGCCAGGATGGCTTTCTTTTCGGTAGTAAC
>CALMJY010000127.1 GCA_937864815.1 uncultured Bacteroidota bacterium | reverse complement strand
TAATAATACTGATCAGTGCACTTTCAATGGTTCCGGTTGTAGGAAATGAGATGGATGAAATACTTGCCAGCAGAGGTTTACCGCCATTAAGCAACGGGGCAATGGTATTCTTTTGTTTTGTAAGTATCAGTAACGGGATCTTACTTGTCTTTCTTTACTCGATATTAAAGCCGCTGTTTGTAAAGAAAATCAAGACTGCAATTATTTCGTCGTTAATAATATTCTTTTTTGGCTATTTCCTGAGCAATGCATCGCTGGTGGCATATGGATTTATGCCTTTGAAATTCACAATAATGGGGACAGTCTGGGGACTGGGTGAATTATTACTTGCAGGCCTGATTGGTTCAAAGGTGTATAAAGAAGTCAGACAAATCAATGAAACTGAAAAATGAAAAATCTATTACTTTTTACCACATTACTTATTCTTTTAGTCAGCTCCGGATGTGCCACATTGCTGACAGGAACAAAAGATACGATTACATTTAATTCCACTCCTCAGGGAGCGATTGTTTACAAAGACGGAATAGAACTTTGCAGTACTCCCTGCCGTATGCCGATAAAGAGGAGCCTTAACCGGTCTGAAATTGAATTCAGGCTCGATGGATATGAAACCAGGTATTTTACACTCGACAAAGAAATGAATTTTGTAAGTGTGATCAATCTTGGAAATATGTTTGGCTGGGCTGTTGACGCTGCCACGGGTTCCCTTGCTAAATACAGCAGTAAATCTTATGACATGGATATGAAATTGAGTTCGTTGAGCGGTACTTCAAATATATTAGAAATACGTATTGATACCCGAAAAAATGTTGTGGACATATATTCAAATCAGAAATAAACGATAGAGTTAAGGTTGGTAAAATGAAAGCAATAATTTACACAGAATATGGTAATCCCGATGTGCTTAAAGTTCAGGATATGCCAAAACCTGTACCTAAAGATGGTGAGGTATTAGTAAAGGTTCATGCCGTTGCAGTGAATTTTGGTGATATCATGGCTCGTAACTTTATATACATTTCTGCAAAGGAATTCAATATGCCATTACTTCTATGGTTGTTTGCCAAACTTGCCTTTGGCATTAGAAAACCACGAATAAAAGTCCTGGGCAATTCATTTTCCGGCGAAATTGAATCAGATGGAAGGAAAGGTTTCCAATTACAGAAAGGAGAACCTGTATTTGGATATACAGGTGAAAAGATGGGAGGCTACGCGGAATACGTTTGTTTACCCTCGAAGGGTATTATTGCCTCCAAACCGTCAATTGTGTCATTTGCTCAAGCCGCGGCTTTACCATATGGGTCGCTTGTTGCAATTAACCTGTTAAAGAAAATTAAAATCAGTAAAGGTCAGAAAGTCCTGGTTGTTGGCGCATCGGGCAGTATAGGTTCTGCAACAATTCAGCTATTGAGAAATCACTTCGGGGCTGTTGTAAGTGGTGTCTGCAGATCGGAACGAATGGATTACGTGAAAAGACTTGGTGTTGAAACAGTATTCGATTATGAAAAAGGAAATTACGCGCAGGATAACGAAACCTACGACATCATTATAGATGTTCTGGGCAAGGGTTCTTTTTCAGGCTATAAATCAATCCTGAAACCTGACGGAACTTGTATATATGCCAGTTTTAAAACCTTGAAGCTACTTCAAATGTTATGGACACGTCTGACTGGGAACAGGAAAGTCAGGTGCATTCTGACGAGTGCTTCAGTAGATGACCTGGTCCTTATTAAAAAACTGGTTGAAGAAGGCAAGATAACCGCTGTAATAGACCGAAGCTACCCGTTTGAGAAGGCCTCCGATGCACATGCTTATTATGAAAGCCATTGTAGCCACGGAGATGTGATAGTTACATTTCAAAAATAATTAGCACTAAATTTTTCATCATGAAAGTAATGACTATTTTCCTAATAAGCTTTTTCATTTTCAGACCCTCATGCTGCCAGGAATATATTGATGTTCTGAGATTACAAAAACCGGCAGTATCGGGAGTATCTGGAATTCATTCAATGATCAAAAAATAAGCCATGACAAAATTATCTGTAATCGTTTTAGTATTATCATTAATTGGCCATTCTGGTTTTTCTCAATTAGGGCCGGAAGGGCTGTTTTATTTAGGGCAAACTCCTCCCGGAGTTATTCCAAAAAGGTTCGAATTGTCCGTAAATCCCGGGTCTTTTGCTGCTGAAAGGATAGCTATTTCAAATGACGGTAATGAAATTTATTATTCAGAAGTGAAAAGTTATTATCCAGCCAAAGGTGATACTATAAAGTACTATAAATATACAAATAACAAATGGACAGGTCCGTTTAATATATTTTCCGGATTCCTTGCTCCGGTACTCTCAATCACAGGCGATACTATATATTTCCAGTCTGCCGGAGCGAATTATGAAAGCTATATGGCTGTGAAATGTAAATCGGGGTGGTCCCTACCTGAAAGAGTATTTAAAAATTTGAATTCAGCACATTATTTCCAGACAACAAATAATGGTAATCACTATATCTCATCTAAGCCCCGGAATAGCGTCGGCAACTCAGATTGGAGCAAGGTAGTGATATCTGCAACCGATACCATTGGTACAAGTCTTGGAAGACCGCTAAATACAGAATGGGATAATCTTGATTTCTATATTGCCAGGGATGAATCGTATATTCTGCTGACTACAATTACCGGACTTGCTGTCAGCTACCCAAAACCAGGCGGAGGATGGACAAGTCCCCGCAACCTGGGCAAAGACATTAATTTTGGACTGGCCAGTTGGGGTCCTTATGTGACACCTGATAACAAATACCTGTTCTATACAACCGGCACTAAGCCCGACTATTCTGACACTGGGATTTACTGGGTCAGGGTAGATCACCTGATTGACAGCCTGGAGCATACCAATAATGTTCCTTACCTGCAGAGAACACTGGAAAACCAAACCGGTTCTGCTGGCCATCTGATAGACTTTACAATTCCCCGAGATTCCTTTCTTGACGATGATGGTGATACAATGTTTACTTATTCAGCAATGTTAAACACCGGAGAGGCACTTCCTTCATGGCTGAGTTTTGATAGCGTTAAAGGAAGGTTTTCAGGAGTAAGTGTTGAACCGGCTGAATATACTATACTGTTAATTGCTGATGATAAACATAATGCATCATTACCGGGCCTGTTCAAACTTACAATCAGACAATAAAATTGGACTTCTATTTAAACTTAATTTAACTAATATGTTATGAGAAAATTTTTGATTGCTTCCATTTCTATCTTTTTCCTCCTTTCCTGCGGAAAGGAAAACAGAAAAAGCCAGGATGATTTTTTCGTATTTGAGCCTGATATCAGACTATTTACCAGTTATGCCTTTATGAATGCTGCAGGTTACGATCACGACTGGAATCCTACCATGCACCAAATCAGAGTTGAGGTTAGACAATACCTGGATTCAATACTTACTGATGAGTATAAACAGGGGATACGCTCAATTTATGAAAAACTTGGAGGGGGTGATTTTTATGCGTACGGTGTATTAGCTATCAATTCTCAAAATCCACCTGAATTTGGATTTATATGTGATTCCTGTGAAGTTGAAGGTTTAGGCAAATTCAAATTATTTGATTCCCTGTTAGAGGATTTCTATAAAAAAGCAAGAATAGATGAATTATGGAAGAGGTATTATCAAAGACTTTATGAGATTAACCTTCAATACAAACCTTTTGCCGAGACTGCCATAAAACAGATTACAAACTACTGCCGTGTTGATTCAGGGTACTTCAGGGACAAAACCAATGGAAAATTCCATTATCAGCAAATTCCCTTAATGTCTTACTTTACGGCCTTTTTTCATGAAACAGGAACTGACTACTGGGTTATAAGCGGTCCCTCAAAAGGAAAAGCCGATCCCAGTGCATTTTATCATGAACCGCTTCATAAAATAATCAATCCGATAGTTGAAAGCAATCCGAAGATCAATGCCAGAATAAATGATCTGTTAATTCTTTCACAGGAAAAACTGCAGGGAGACTATAATGATGTTAATTCATTACTTTGTGAATCATTTGTCAGGACCATTGACAGAATTCTGTATGCCCGATATAATAATATCCCGGAAGATAAACTCCAAGAGATAGTTGAGGATGAGTACCGACTTGGTCATATTCTATCGTTTTACCTGATGGAAAACCTCCCTGTTTATGAGGCTGGAAACAAGCCACTTCAGGAATACTATCCTGAACTGATGACAAAAATCAATATGGAATTTGAAACATCAAGATGGATGGATTACTGGAATAGCCATAGTAAATAAACAACTTTAATATCAGCATAGATTATAAAATTAGGTGATTATAAAAGATCTGACACAAAAGTTATCCATAGTGTATTCTCAGAGTGGTGATAAGAAATCAATCAGCTAAATTAAAAGACTCCTACATGAAATAAAATGAAATATCATTGAGAAGTAGCTTAAATTCCGGAATCTGTAATCACGATAACCACACATTATTTTGAATTATCAAATCAAATATCCAGAATAAATGAGAAGACAAATTTCATGGTTGGACCAAGAAAAGCCATCGAATCATTCCGTAATAATGACTTATACAATTCTGGGAAGCATTATTTCAATAGCTTTTGGTGTATGGCATTTTTTCGTACCTGCAATCTGGAACTGGTATTCCTACATAGATAATTCAGCTCCTGAATTGGTGATCGCTGTACGGGCAATTAACATCTTTTTTTCATTATTGCTTGTCTTGCTCGGCAATGCAAATATTCTCTTAATCTTAAGAAAACCTTTTGATAAATTTTCTACCATAGTAATTCTTTCGATATCATCAATCCTATGGCTCACCCGTGTCATTTTGCAACTTGTATCTCCTCAGGGATCTCAAAATCACCTTATTCAGTACAGTATGTTAGGTACTTTTCTTCTTGTATTCTTATTCTTTTCACTTTCATTATGTTTTGTATTAAAAAAAATGCCAGGAAACTCCTTAACATTTTTTAAAAGAAGCATCAAATGAAATCGAACCGGGGAAAAGAATTTATTATAGGTATATTATTAATAATGGCATGGTGTCAGGAGGCTGTAAATGCAGCTCCAGAACAACTGATGTATTTCCAAAATCCTGGTAACCTGATACGGGCAGGCCGAGATACTTTAGTAGTAATAAATGTCTTTAATAATGTGTATTCTAAGGATAATATCATAGCTTTCTCGCGTCCAATTCCTGACAGTTACCATTCAGAGTCAGCCCAAAAGCCTTGTGGTGATACTGCAATTCATCAATCCGGAAGACATTTGTTTTCATTTAGCTCTGGTTATGCCAGGCATATCGAAAGGGATGATGCTATTTCACCATTCATTTACAGAGGATCCACTATACCTGTAGAAATAGGTTACAGTTATCAGGGAGATAAAAACCGTTTTGCTTTCACATTTTTCTTCGACCATCTTGCACTTAATTCTGTTTTGTCGGGTTATAGTGTCAGCAAACTGCAATATTCAACAATAAACACAAATCTTTCAATTGCGAATTTTTACACTCGTAAAGTCTTAAGTTTGCAAGAGCATAAAGTTGATCTTTTCTTAGGAGGCGGCTTCCAACTGTTATTGAATTACAGGTTGCACAGCGCAGGCTATTCAGACAACGGGAATAATTACACAATGCTGGATCAGTTTAATAGTATTGCTTTTAAGATTCAGGCAGATAAACAGTATAATACAAGCGGGCAAATTCTTTCATTTGATTTATTTATGCCGGTAATATCATATGTATTACCCGGTGATACATACAATGCCTTTGTAGGGAGGTCTATAGATAAATTAATGAATTCTGACAGTAATGTTCTGATCGAAACTCTGAAGAATGGGGAATGGACATCATTCAATAAGTTAATTAGCTTAAAAGCGAACCTCTCCTATACAATATTTGTGGGAAGTCATTGGGGTTTTGAACTGAAATACGGGTTTCAGTATTACAAATTTACACAGTACCAGAATCTGAATTACTCAAAAAATCTTCAGAACGTTTTTTTAATCGGTCTCAAATTCAAGTTATGAGGTACCTGACAAATAGAGTAATGCCTGTCATCACTATCGCTTTCCTGGCCTTCATAAATTATGGCTGTGAAAAGATATTTTTTGAAGATGACCCTGCAGATACACCGGAAAATAATTTTGAGATGTTCTGGTGTGACTTTAATAAATTCTATCCGTTCTTTGAGATAAAGAATATTGACTGGGATTCAATATATAATATTAACAGACCAAAAGTAACAGGCAATACCACCCGGGCTGAACTGCTTCAGGTTTTTACCCGTATGATTAAAATGCTGGATGACTATCATGTTAAATTGGCAACAGAAAGCATAATTGTACAATCAAAAACAATTCCTTCTCCTGATGAATATTATAGTGCCAGCAGAATATATCCGCAGAAATATTTAAATTCTTTTCAGTCAAATCAACAAAATATAAACTATTGGCCGGTAATAAATTCAAATATCGGTTATATCAGCATCAACACATTTGGATCCAAAGGGAATAATCCTTTTGTTTTTTCTGACAATGGCTTTTTGGTTATCGATAAGATTCTGGAGGAGTTTAAAAACAAGGAAGGAATCATTATTGATTTAAGATGGAACGCAGGTGGCTATCCATCAAATGTTGAAACCGTTGTTAACCGGTTTGCAGATAAAAAACGGCTTTACCTCAGAATGTGTTCAAAAAACGGAACAGGATACAATGACTTTTCTGATTGGATAGATTATTATATTGAACCTGAAGGCTCACTTCAGTTCAATAAGCCAATCGTTGTTCTGACAAGTCGGATTACAGGCAGCGCTGCAGAATGGTTTACTCTGGCAATTAAAACATTACCCTATGCTATAACAATCGGAGACACAACGGCAGGAGGGTTTAGTCCCCAGATAACAAGAGAATTGCCAAATGGCTGGTCATTCTGCCTGTCAACTAAAATAGTGATGTCGGCTGATAAAATTATATATGAAGGAATTGGCATTCCTCCAGATATCCAGGTCCAAAACAACAAGAATGATTTCGATAATAAAAGAGATGCAATCCTTGAGAGAGCCATTGAAATTATAAAATTGAAAAATTAAGTGAAATAATTAAGGCAGTTTCCCAAAGCCAATGAGGTTTAATTAAAAATCATGCAGTCTCTTTGAATGCTGCAGACTATCAATTAATGAAAATGGGGCTCATTCCAAAAAGAAAGATATTCAGGGCAGATATCGCAGGCAGAATCGAATCTGTCGATAAAAATAAACATTGTTCAATCCTGGAGATGAAGTAATAGGAGAACTTTCTAATATCGGCTTTGGAGGTCTTGCTTAATTCGTAACAGCCCCTGAGAAAGCCTTGAAAAGCAAACCGGAAAACATCTCATTTGAATAGGCAGAGGTATTACAAATTACTTTTAAAGATCATTATTCCTGGATATAAGACAAAAGGCAATAACAGCTCTGCACATAACACGGACAATGCTATGAAAAGCAATCTACCGGGGTTATCAAAGTTAAATAATACTTTTCTCCAATAACCTTCTTCAAAAATCCTATAAAATCACAATGGTATCTATGGTCAGAAAAATTAGTCTGCCGCAATCACTTATCTCCGCTTTACGCTCTTCCCCGTGTCGTTCGTCGTTCGCCGTGCGTCGTGAGCCGTGCGTCATGTGTCGTGAGCCGTGCGTCATGTGTCGTGAGTCGTGCGTCGTTCATCGTGCGCCGTACGTCTTGTGTCGTGCGTCGTGTGCCGATACCCCTTCCGACTTCGGTCTTCCATCTGTTCTTTTTTTACACGCCGCACCCTTCATCCTTAATTTTTGTTTAAATTTGATAAAGCAATTCAATTTTGTAGGGTACTGGACTGAGGAGACAACCATTTGATGAGGCTTTGAACTGCTTTGTTGGTCGCTATATTAATGTGACTGACAGGACGGGAGTATGAGCTGACAGGGCAATTTTGATGGGGAGTGTTGATGGCTACTATATTCAGACGGACAAGGTGGTAGGATACTGAATTGTTCCGGTAAGAAGGGGATATAAAAAGGATTTGTTTCTATATAAACGAGTTGACTGCAAGGCAAATTTACCCCAAGTTGGTACTATACCTGGACCTCCGACGCGCGCGCAAGAGTTTTGCAGCCCTTCCCTGCAACCGTCTCGTCGCTGCAAAACACATGCTTCTTTGCCAACGTACCAAGACTGAACAAAACGTCTCGATCCAAAAATGGATTTAGCCTTCCCGCCGTCATTAACAAAATTTACTTTGATATGAAACCTAACTAATATATACCTTGAATAGCCATCTATATTCCGTAAAATTTATTTACAATCAACAGTAAAATTTATTAACGATTGAAATATAGTGCATATGCTATATAGCTTTAGATCAAATAGATACAAATATGGCATCATTTTAGCTCATTGTCATATTACTTAACTGATTTTATTTCAATCTGATGATTAAGTAATTGTGTTTCGTAAATCAATCCTTATCCAAAAAGATTATGAAGAATTTGAAATTTACTTTACGAAGAATTAAAGACCAGAAGCTTTTTGCTATTATAAACATTACAGGTCTGACAATAGGAATAATAGCTGCAAGTCTTATAATTATATATATCAATTTTGAATTAGGTTTTGATAAGTTCAATAATAATGTAGATAGAATATACAGAGTATATGGGACTTATAATTTTCAGGGAAAGACACAAGGATGGATTACAACTCCAGCCCCTCTTGCATCTTTTCTAAAAGACAAATTTCCAGAAATAATTAATACTGTTCGAATAAGGAAAATTCCAAAAGGATTGTTTGCCACTGGGAATAAAAACTTCTTTGAAGATAACGTCTTAATGGCTGACACATCGATGTTTAAAGTTTTCACCTACCCGCTTCTTATCGGAAATCCTAATATTGTTCTTTCACAACCCAATAGTATAGTCCTGTCAAAAACAATGGCAAATAAATACTTTGGCAACGATGATCCTCTAGGGAAGACTATCAGATATAATAGAAGCATAGACCTCACTGTAAGTGGAATTATGAAGGATATTCCGCAAAATTCACATCTGATTTTTGATATGGTGGTTTCTATGTCGGGCGCTAGGACATTTTTTGGTGAAGATTTTTTGAGAAACAGGATGAATACAGTTACTGCCCTATATCTTCTTCTGAATCAAAATACTGATATAAACCTCCTTGGTGCACAAATCAGTCAGTCAACAAAAGAATACGATGAAGGTGCAGATTTTGGTGATAATAAGCAATATCATATTCAATCATTATCTTCTATACATCTTCATTCAAATATGGGAGGAGAATTGTCTGTTAATAACGAGATTAAAAACATTTATATACTGGGGACAATTGCACTTCTAATCCTTGTTATTGCATGCATAAACTATTTAAACCTCACATTTTCTATTAATAGTCATAGGTATAAGGAACTTGGAATGCGAAAAATTATGGGTGCAAAAAGAAGACAATTACTATATCTGTTTATAATTGATGCATCAATTCTGGTTGGCTTGTCAGTACTATTTTCTTCAGCTGCAATTGAAGATCTTCTTTTCTGGTTTGGGAAGGTGGTAAGTGTAAATTTTGCAGATTGGTTTTCATTTCTAAAAATGATACCTGGTTTAATGCTGCTGTTCCTTATTATTACATCTATAATAGGACTTACATCAGGGTGGATATCCACTCGTATCAATCCCATGGACAGCTTAAAGCATCCGTCCCTTGCTCTGCAACAAATAATGAAACCAAACGGTATTCTGATATTATTCCAGTTTTGTATTTCTATTGCACTGATTTCTTTTACTCTGTTAATCAACAAACAAATACAATTTATAAGAAATACAAATCTTGGTTTTTCAAAAGATCAATTGCTTATAATCCCATTAAATGACAATAATGTATTGTCTAAAGTACAAACACTTAAAAGCGAACTTATTGCTAACCCGAATATTCTGTCTGTTTCTTCCATATCTGATTTACCAGGGCAAATGAAATGGGTTACATCAATAGATTATGAAGGAAGCAATAGCAGGATACCTGAAACCATGACATACCTTGATATTGACAAAGATTTTTTTAAAACATTTGGAGTACAGTTACTGGATGGATTCATGCCGGGTGATTCTGCATGTCCTTACTCTGGTACAAAGTACTTTCTAAATGAATCAGCTGTTAAAAAACTTGGCTGGGATGAACCAATTGGAAAACACTTTTCAACTTATTCAATGAAGGAGGGTTTTGTGACCGGTACCGTAAAAGATTTTCATTTTAAATCGTTGTATGAAAAAATAGAACCATTATTTCTTGCAGTTAAAGAAGGTAATTATCACTATCTGGCAGTGAAATTGAGCATTGATAATACTCAAGGTTCTATAGATCATATTCGGAAAACATGGACTGGTATTGAACCTGATAGTCCTTTTGAATATTTTTTCTATGATAATTTTTATAGTCAACTCTATAAGAAAGAATCACAGTTCAATAAAATGATAATATTCTTTTCAATTATAGCAATTATAATTGCATGTGTTGGGCTTTTTGGCCTTTCAGCTTTCTTCTCAGAAAAACGAACAAAAGAAATTGGAGTAAGAAAAGTTAATGGTGCAACAATTAAAGAAATAATTTCTTTGCTCAATAAAGATTTTCTCAAGTGGATTTCAATAGCATTTATAATCAGTACACCGATTGCGTGGATTTTTATGGATAAGTGGCTGCATTCCTTTGCATACAAAACAAAGATTACCTGGTGGATCTTTGCTCTTTCTGGACTTATATCCATAATTGTTGCATTGTTAACAATAAGCTGGCAAAGTATAAAGGTCTCTCAAAAAAATCCGGTGGAAGCATTAAGATATGAGTAATAAAGTCAAAACGTCCCTTCGCTGTAAGGCACATTACCCAATACTTAATTATCGTTTAATATGCAATTTGATCTATGCGTAAAGAGCCTTCCAGCCCATCCCTGCCACTCAGCGAGACAGGCGACTAAAGTAGAAACCTTTATTACATTATGACAACTTTATAATTTGCCCAGCAGCTAACTCACTGGCAAATGTAATAAGCTGTCAAGCAACTGAATACATATACAATCAACGACTTAGCTTATTACACTTGCCAGCCAGGCTTCAACCCATAGTTTCCGGATTTTTATAAAAAATATTGATTTAAAACCAGGAGATAAAACAAAGAGATATTCTCAGTAAAAACAAATTCCAATAGCATGACAAATCAGTGCTTTCAACCGTGACTTAAAAAAAGTTATACCTTGATAATTTCTGCAACCAAGACAGCTTCAAAATGAACCCAGCAGATAACAAGCGGGTATAGGCAATAAGTTTGTCACAATTTTTGCACCACACCTAGACCTGTCTC
>CALMJY010000126.1 GCA_937864815.1 uncultured Bacteroidota bacterium | reverse complement strand
TACAGCATGTTAAAGAACTTAAGTTAAATTCTTATCTTCACGGCACAAACAGAGTACACAAAGAAAAATCAAAGAGATCACAAAGCATTATTAATCAGTTATATCTCTTTGTGTTCTTTGTGATACCTTTGTGTCCTCTGTGGTTAAAAAATCAATTTTGTTTCATTCCGGAAATTCGAATGCATAGTTACCTGAACCGGCCCCAAAAAGCACCTGATTATTTTCAACCTTAAGTCCAGTGAATAATGTATTATCAGAAATACTCTTCCCTTTTTCTGTTACAAGAGATGCTTCTTTTACAGGAAGTTTCACAGTTGCAGTTGTATTTGCAGGTATCCTTACAGTCACAATTATCTTATTGTCCTTCCTTTCCCATCCTGAAGCAATAGTGCCATAGGAACTTTCATATGAGGCTTTTGAATATTCAAGCCTTTTGGTAGGATGTGGCTGAATAATTATATGCTTGTAACCTGGTTTCCCGATTTCAATACCTGCAGAAACACGGTACATCCAGTCTCCTATGGCTCCGTAAGCATAGTGATTGAATGAATTCATACCAGGATCCTGGAATGTACTGTCAGTTTTCTGACCGTCCCATCTTTCCCAGATAGTTGTAGCACCCATTTTTACAGGGTAGAGCCATGACGGGTAATTCTCCTGAAGAAGAAGATCATATGCAACATCTGTGTATCCGTTATCCGAAAGAACGTGGCAGAGATAAACAGTACCGAGAAATCCAGTTGAAAGCCTGTTGCCTCTGCTCTTTATATCATCAACAAGGAATTTTGCAGCTTTTGGCCTGAGATCTTCAGGAAGAAGATCAAACATTAAGGCAAGAACATATGATGTCTGTGAGTTTGTGCCTACGCGTCCTGTCCTGGTTACATATTCATTTATAAATACTTCCTTTATTTTTTCATGAACTGCGCTGTAAATCCCGGCATCTTCCGATTGCCCGAATAATTCGGCAGCTTCCAGAAGCAGCTGCACGGAATAGGCATAAAATGCTGTTGCGATAAAATCGTGATCGGTATGGCCGTCAGGTTCCGGATGATTATTCACCGGCGGATGGTAAAACAGCCAGTCGCCATAAATACTACCGCGGTTCCAGATATAATCATCACCGGCTGTCTTTTTTATGTAATCGACCCAGGCAAGCATGCTCGGATATTGTTTCCTAAGCAGGTCCTTGTCACCATAAACCTGGTACATTGTCCATGGAGCTATAACTGCAACATCACCCCAACCTGCTGAGCACTCGGCTGTTTCCGATCCCTGAGGATTCAGCACATCAGGAATTACAACCGGCACTTCACCGCCTTTTCGCTGGTCAGCAGCCACATCTTTCAACCATTTTGAGAAAAAGGCAGCCACGTTCATGTTGTATGCTGCTGTTCTGCAAAAGGCCTGGGCATCACCGGTCCAGCCGAGTCTTTCATCGCGTTGCGGACAATCGGTAGGTACATCAACAAAATTTCCTTTCTGTCCCCATTGAATGTTATGCTGAAGCTGATTCAAAAGGGGATTTGAGGATTCGTATTTTCCGGTTACCTGCATATCGGAATGAATTACAACTCCGGTAAGGTTATCTGCAGTTAATTCTCCGGGGAAACCTGATACTTCCACATACCTGAATCCCATAAATGTAAACCTTGGTTCATATATTTCCTCCCCGGCTCCTGCGATGGTGTAAGTAATCTGACACTTGGCTGCGCGAAGGTTTGTGGTGTAGAACTCACCATATTTATCCATTACTTCAGCATGCCTTAAAGTAACCACAGTTCCTTTCGTACCTTTTACTTTCAGCCTTATCCATCCTACCATATTCTGTCCCATATCGGCAATCAGGCTGCCTTTAGGAGTCCGGAAGATTTTTACTGGTTTTATTTCCTGGATCTTTCTGATTGCAGGTCCTTCTGAAGCTATAAGGTTGAATTTGTATTCTGCAGTTTTTACACTGCGCCATTTACTATCATCATATCCCGGCGTACTCCATCCGGTAAGTTTCTTTGTAGCATCATATGTTTCTCCGTTGTATATGTCATTCATGCGTAATGCACCATCCTTATTAGCTTTCCAGGTACCATCAGATGTTATTAAGGTTTCTGTTCCATCTGTGAACGTGATCTTCATCTGCAGGAACAAGCCGAGTGTCTTACCGTAAACAGCCCAGTTTTTACCCCATGCAAGAGATCCTCTGTACCATCCGTCTCCAAGAACAGCACCGATGGCATTGTTTCCTTTTATTAACATATCAGTAACATCGTATACCTGGTACTGAAGTCTTTTTCCATAGGATGTCCATCCCGGTGTGAGTACCTGGTCACCAACCTTTTTGCCATTGAGATGCAACTCATAGAAGCCATGTGATGTAACGTAGATCCTTGCACCTGATATACTTTTCCCAAGGCTGAATTCTTTTCTGAAATGAGGAGATGGCGCATATTGCAGAGTATCACCCTCCATCTCGATCCATTTTGCCTTCCAGTCCGATTCAGCAAGCAATCCCATCTCCCATGTGGCTGTTTCACTCCATTTTGAAGCTTTTCCCTTGTTATCCCATATCCTGACCTGCCAGTAATATTTTACCCCTGACTTAAGTTCACTTCCATTATAGGATACGAGAATCGACTGATCAGAGGCAATTTTCCCTGATTCCCAGGTGATCTTGCCCGATGAGAATTTATTATCTGTGGCAACTCTTACAGAATATGCTGTCTGAAGAATATTATTTCCGGACCCTGATATTTTCCACGAGAGCCTTGGCTTGGGATTATCCATTCCCAGAGGATTTAATTTATGATCACATGTAAGATCAATAACTGAAAGATCCTGTGCCTCTGTTGTTAATATTGACAGAAACAGTACAATTGTTAGGAGGAGATGTTTCATTGAGTTAAAGAATAAGGTTAATAATCATTCAAGATTATGAAAAATTGATGAATAAAAAAAGATTGTAAAACTCTATTTCCTTGGTTAAAGTTTTTAAATTGCGGTACAATAAGAAGATAGTTATATGAATCCACTGGCAGGTATTGTTTTAATAGCTCTTGGAAGCATTGGTGCAGCAAGCTTTTATGTACCATTCAAAAAAGTAAAGACATGGGCATGGGAGTCATACTGGATTATGCAGGGTCTAGCGGCATGGATTATTGCACCTCCGCTCTTCGCTTATATTTTCGTACCTGACGGAGAACTTATGCCAATTATACGGGAAGCACCTGTATCGGCTAAGTTAATGGCGATGTTTTTTGGAGCACTCTGGGGTTTTGGCGGTCTGACATTTGGCCTAAGCATCCGTTATCTTGGAGTTGCTTTGGGCCAGAGCATTGCCCTTGGTCTGTGCGCAGCCTTCGGAACACTTATTCCGCCGGTAATTGCCGGTGAGAATTTATTTTCTTCAACTTCAGGGATACTTACTATAATAGGTGTATCTGTTACTGTGGCAGGGATAGCTGTTATAGGATATGCAGGTGCACTTAAGAGCCGTGAGATGAGTGAGGAAGAAAAAAAGGCCGCTGTAAAGGAATTCGCACTTAAAAAAGGAATTCTTATAGCCATCTTCGCAGGGGTGATGAGTGCCTGTTTTAATTTCGGATTCGAAGCAGGCAAACCTATTGAGGATATTGCACTTGCACATGGAACAAATCCGTTGTTCCAGAAAAACCCGTCACTTATTTTTATTCTTCTGGGAGGATTCATTACAAACCTTGTCTATTGCGCTTATCTTAATATTAAGAATAAGACATACACTGATTACTATACTGTCTCAGGAAGCATATTTATTAATAATATTTTTTTCACTTTTCTTGCAGGACTTTTATGGTTCCTTCAGTTTCATTTCTTCGGAATGGGAGCAAGCAAATTACCAGAAAGTATGGCCGTATTCGGCTGGAGTATCCTTATGGCACTGAATATTGCAATCAGTAACATCTGGGGTATATTTCTGAATGAATGGAAAGGTGTGAACAGGAAAACAATTATGTTCCTGGTACTGGGAATAACTATACTGATACTTTCAACATTTGTCGTAAAACTAGGATAGAAAATATGAAGATTAAAAGATTTGGATTCAAAATGAAGCTTTATCCCGGATTCAGGGAAGAATACAGGAAGCGTCATGATAAAATATGGCCGGAGCTTGAGCGCTTGCTTAAAAATGAAGGCATAGGAAACTATTCCATCTTCCTCGATGAAGAGACCAATACTCTTTTTGCCTATCAGGAACAGTCGGGTGAAAGTTCCTCACAGGATCTGGGCAAGACCGAGATTGTGCAGAAGTGGTGGAAATATATGGCAGACATTATGGAAACAAATCCCGACAATTCCCCTGTAACAATCCCGCTGGAACAGGTTTTCTTTATGGAATAAGGCACAACGGCTCAGTGGCGCAAAGGCAGAGAGCTTAGGAATTTAGTTTCCCCTCCTGGGAGGGGCCAGGGGTGGGTTAAGGAT
>CALMJY010000125.1 GCA_937864815.1 uncultured Bacteroidota bacterium | reverse complement strand
ATTGATTGCTCACTTTAAATCGGAACAGGGTGCTCAATATCACCGGATTTTACACCCATCCCGGAATGCATAAACCGGGCATGATCTCAGCGAAAGAAGTTCCTTATCGTGCTTTGGCATCGCGTAACGGTGTATTGAAAATCACCGTTAAGGATCATTGCCGGGAAATGACTATAGGGTATGAGGCTGACACTGCAAACCATGTTCCTGCAACAAAGCTTACCATAACACTGCTGGATGGAATGCCATACATTGATATGGAAATGACCCTTACAGGCAAGGAAAAGGACAACTGGCCACAGGCTGACTGGTTCTGTTTGCCATTCAAATTGACCCGGCCAACCTTCACTGTGAGCCGGACTCTGGGAGTTATGAACCCGATGACCGATATCATGTACGGTGCCAATCGTGACCTGTACGCCGTGGGCTCAGGAGTAAGCCTCACAGATATTGACGGGGCAGGTGTAACAGTATGCCCGATTGATCATCCTTTGGTGAGCCTGGGCAGACCCGGTATCTGGAAATTTTCACTCGACTACATCCCACAGAAACCCGTTGTTTATATCAATCTTTTTAACAATCAGTGGAATACCAACTTCAGGTACTGGTACAGCGGTACATTCAGTTCACGTGTCCGGATCTGGACCTTTGATAAAAACAGTACACAGGAATTAAATCTCCAGATTCCCTCTTTCGAAGCCCGCATTCCTCTGCTGGTAGCGAAAGCCGAAGGGAAAGCTGGAACATTACCCCTGATGCAGACAGGCATAGCTCTGTCACGAAAAGGCATTGAGGTTACGGCCTTCAAACCCGCGAACGAAAAACAAACCCTGCTGCGTGTCTGGGAGCAGGCCGGCGTTCCGGGCAAACTTACCATAATACTGCCAGCCGGTAAAACCTATTCCGAAGCAACCCCTGTTAACCTGCGCAATCAGCCTCAGGGAAAGAATATAACCATAGTACAAAACAAACTGACTATCGACCTCCCGGCATACAGTCCGGCAAGTTTTCTTCTTAAGTGAAGTAGTCTGAATTCCTGAAAATAACAAGTTGTGGTTTTCAGAATAAAATTAAAAACCATGATAAAATACAGGAAGTTTCAATTCGGATGGGTAATAGCGGTAATTTACATTATTATCATCGTCTGGATGACACTTGCTTTCATTTATCAATGGGGAAACAATCCATTAGACAAATACGGGTATATATTCTTTATGATCCTGTTTGGAGGGATTTTGTCAGCATTTTACGGGATAACTGTTATAGTGACAGATAAACATCTGTTAATAAGATTTGGCATAGGATTTTACACAAAAAAAATAGATTTGTCTAAAATCAAATCTGTGACAGTTCTGAAATATCCGGTATATTACGGATACGGAATAAGGTTTGTTCCAAGTGGAGTTTTGTATAATGTAAGCGGCAGATATGCTGTTGAGATAAGATTAAAAGACAAAAAGCAGGTGATTCAGATCGGCTCTGATGACACGGATAATCTTAAACTTGCAATTGAGACAGGTATAGCTCAGACTGATCGTCCTGAATAAATTCTAATCCTTATAATCATTAAATAATATTTGATAAATAATAATTATTTATTGTAAAACAATAAATAATTATTATCTTTGCATCATGGATTAATTTTTAACAGCTATGACAAAGAAGGATGATTTTATTTTAAAAGCATTAAATGTATTATCCTGGATTATTTTCATAGGATTATGCATTGAGGCAGGAGCCTTGATTTTCAATTATTTTTTAACCCTGTTCAATCCCATTGCTTCACAAAGCATATATAAGGGATTAAATCTTTCGGAAATGTACGAAAACCAGTTTGCCCATTATAACGGCTTAATGAGTTTTATCGTAGTATTATCGGTACTTAAGGCTTATTTATTTTACCTTGTTGTAAAGATCTTCATGAAACTTGACCTGGCTAATCCTTTCACCGGTGAGATTGCCAGGCTGATAGAGAGGATTAGCTATGAGGCATTTGCAATTTCTGTTGTCAGTTTTATTGCACATCAGTATACAAAGAGACTCATTCAATCAGGGTACGATGTCAGCCATGCAGGAAAATACTGGGATGATACAACAGCATTTCTGATGATGGCCGCTATAATATTTGTCATTTCGCAGATATTCAGAAGAGGTATTGAATTACAAAACGAAAACGAATTAACAGTATAAGAAATGGCAATAATTGTAAACCTTGATGTTATGATGGCGAAACGTAAAATCTCGCTTAACGAGCTTTCCGAAAGGGTGAATCTGACTTTATCCAATCTTTCCATTTTAAAAACCGGGAAAGCTAAAGCTATACGTTTCAGTACGCTTGATGCGATCTGCAAAACATTAGATTGTCAGCCCGGGGATATTTTAGAATATCAAAATGAAAAATAAT
>CALMJY010000124.1 GCA_937864815.1 uncultured Bacteroidota bacterium | reverse complement strand
AACTTTTACTATCCCTCAACTTCAACTAAAAAAAGTCTTAGGTTGACGGCTATGGACCGAGGGGGTGAGGCTGGAGTCAATGAATAATAAATTATCATCTGTTATATACTTTGGGAGGTTCCTCTCCTACTCCACAACTATCTCATCAATATGCATATACGGAGGACGTCCGGCACCGGGATGTGAACCGGGCGTTATTCCCATAGAATGTGCAACAACCCTGACATATCTTGTTTCACGTGATTTGAAGTCGGCAATAAAATCACGCTGAAATGCATCCCACTGGTCAATGGGCATGGTGTTTTCAGTACTTCCGACAAGTTCGAAATTCACACCATCATCCGAAACGAAAAATTCCACTTTAACCGGGAACATGCTAAGCCATAATGCCCTCTGGTAAAATGCACACTCAATATGCTGAACCCTGGTAGGTTTTTCCAGGTCAATAACCACATCAAGGTTCTTGCCGGCAAATGAGAGCCAGTTATAACTGTTATCATGACTGCCCCTTATACCATCATTCAGCAGTTTAGCCCGCTCATTATTGATTGTAAGTGTATCAGGACTAAGAAGCTTAAGATTCTTTCCGAATGCAAGATGCTCATTTCTCCCCATGTAGAACAACCTGTACATTGCAGCGCGGTAAGCTTCAGGTGTGGTACTCCATTCTTTTATCTGATCCACACCTGTCCGGATACAAAGATCCACAAAAGGATCAACCATCGACCGGATATCGGGTCTGACAACCCATTTATCACCGGCTATTATAAATACTCCGTTCTCACCTGCAAAGTTCTTTTTTGCCTGCTCCATGATTGCAAAATTTAACGGTAAACGTGCGGTCCTTACTCTTTCGAGCACTTCAGGTTCTGCTGCAACAGCTTTTTCAGCTTCGTCAAAAAGCTGCTTATACCTTATTATTAATTCCGGGGTCAGATAACTTACAGAGGCTTCATTGGGAGATCCGAAAATACGAAGCTGTTTTCCGGATGCAAGGAGTGCCACGCGCATCTCATCAATATATTTTCTTATCGGGACAGATGCTGCTCCGTAATAACCTCTCAGAAAGTCATTCATCAGGGTATCAACATTCTCCTCCGGATTCCACATCAGCTTTGATAAAAGGTAACTCCTCAGTTCTGCAAATTCACCACCACCGTCCCTGTTTCCCTGTTCAAACATGGCAGTAGCTCCGTTTTTGACAAAAAACCTCAGGTTTGGCTGAAGAACATGAAGGTTAGGGAATGGACTGATAAGATTTGTGAATTGAATAACATAATCCCACACAACAATATCACTGGCTATTTTTCCCCAGTCCTCGAAATCCTTTACAAGGCTCTTGCTCTCCTCATCCTGTCCTTCAGTAACAGGAATGTCGCGCCTGGCTTCTATGCTGCAAAGCATTATATTTACATTTTTACGCGGACGGACAGTCAGGGGAGCTTTTCTTCCATACTCATATGCAAGTGTTGAAATAGTGAGATCCGGGAACTGATCAGCTACCTGGTTTACAAAGGTTATTATAGAACCCGAAGGTGATCCTTCTCTCTCGTCAATTGCACGACAATTATCACACTGGCAGTACAGCCTGTTGTCATTCTGACTTACTGACCAGTATTTTGCCTCCGGATGGGCAGCAGCCTGTTTCCTGAGACTCTGAACAGTTAATTTAAGAACCTCAGGATTTGTAAGACAAAGCTGGGTTGGCAGTCTCTTGCCATCTCTAAGTGCAAAGTATTCAGGATGAGCGTCATAATAAAGCTCCGGCGGTACCAGAGAGTTGAATGTGTGAACCCATGAGCCCCAGAGAGGTTTTCCTATACCCCCCTTGGGATCATGATCAAGTTTATGCCAGGCTGAGTATTCTTCCTGCCAGGTAACACTGTAATGTGTATCCCTGAACTTAAGGACAGGTATTTCTTTTATATCGATGGTCTCGAATGCAATGAGATCGGTCTCAGGAATTATTTTGACCTTCGGACTGTACATCCTGCACCCGAGGATTTTTTCCAGGAAAGTATAGACTCCGTAGAGTGTTCCCTTGTAATCACCTCCTGCAATAATCAGTCTCATGCTGTCGGTTTTTATTACAAAACCGTCAGCATCAAGCTCATTGAAGTCAATACTTATGCCACGTTCCCCAAGCCGGTCATTCTGGCCAAGGAGGATTTCGTAAGGGCTTCCGGGCTTGTCGGCTTCAATTATCGGGAGGGCTGTATTTGAGATCTGCAGCAGATAGTCCTGAAGAACCTCAGCGGCCTTCTTCTCATATACTGTTGATGATGAAGGCAGTACTATTCTGTATAGACTTGCTCCCTTGTCAGCTATGACAATTTTGGGTTTAGCCGGAGCAGGGGTTTCTTTTTTGCTTTTCTTTTTCTGTGCGGTGGCGGATTGGGGAGGAATAATTATTCCTACAATTATAAATACCAACCACAATGAAATGTAACCTGCACGTGTTTTCATTATAATTAATTTCATGATATCAATTTTTTAAAATATTATAAATCAATTTTATGTAGAGACCTAGCATGCTAGGTCTCTACAATGATACAATGATACAATGATAAAATGTTACAATCATAAACAATCCACGGTTTATGGGTTATTTCGATTTTCCTTTTCCGGATCCGGCTTTCACCGGTACCTGCACAGGTTCAGGAACATATGTCAGAATGAATGCCATATCCTGACCAATATATCTTGCCTGTGAACCAGTAATTCTCATATAGGGAGGTCCGAATGTAACAGTCCCATCAGTAACCATAACCTCTGTTTCTTCGAGGAACATTCCTCTCCAGGTGTGGTAGACCGAGAGTTTGTATTTTCCATTCTTAAGCGATGATACTGTGATTTTTTCCTGTGCAACATCACCGTCGGAATTCACTACCCACCCGAAAACCATCTCATTGGTCTGCATTGCATAGGCATCACCGCCTTTGATACATTTTATATCTGCCGGCTTAATTCCGGTAAGATGGGCAACAGGTATGCGGTCGGTGAATCTTCTGAGTGATGTAAGCTGGTTATTGACCACATTGTCATTGATGAATCTTGAATGGGCCCACCAGAATGGCATCATGGCTGAACCTGTTGCCATGGTAACCCAGATGGCATTATGATACTGTGCAAGGTATCCGGGCATGCTGGGCTCATAGAAAGTGTGAGCCCATCCTGTTTCTCCGTTAATAACAGGTTTGCCGTATCCATGCCATAGTTTCTGGTTCTCAGAGGCATAGTTCCTGTAACTGTGAATAAGCGGATTAAGCGATGCAGAATCGATAGTGCTTGTCTTATTTATAGGGAACCCCTGTGCTTCATATATCTCCCGTGCTGCAATGTCGGTTACCTGGTAACCCTCATGCCAGAATTCCTTTATACCACCGCTTCGTGTACCGGTTGTGGGTCTGTTCCATGGATCATTGGCCTTAAGATATTTATGCACCTTGCCGATCCACTCTGCAGCTTTCA
>CALMJY010000123.1 GCA_937864815.1 uncultured Bacteroidota bacterium | reverse complement strand
CGGTAATCAGTATTCGGTAATCAGTATTCGGTAATCAGTATTCGGTAATCAGTATAGAATTGATATGAAATTTAATTTGATTTGAATATGGTTTATGTGAAGAGTTTTAGAGACCTTGAAGTATATAAGCTTGCCAGGGAGGTTTCAAAAGAAATCTATATAATCACTAAAGGTTTCCCTTCTGAAGAAAAATTTTCATTGACTGATCAGATAAGAAGATCTTCAAGATCAGTTGGAGCACAGATAGCTGAAGCCTGGGGTAAACGAAGGTATGAAAACCATTTCATTTCTAAGCTTACAGATGCTGATTCAGAACAACTTGAGACCCAACATTGGATTGAAGAAGCTGATGAATGTAATTATATTGATAGCAAAATAGCCAAAGAATTAATTCAAAAATGTGAATCCATAGGTAAGATGCTTCATTCTATGATTGATAAATCTTCAACATTTTGTAATAAATCCCAATAAAACCAGCCGATTACAGAATACTACTGAATACCGATTACCGATTACTTATTACCTTTAACTCTAACAATTCACTATTACAACATGACAGACCCCTCTTTCTCCCCTGACTATACAAATCTACTCTCAGTTCTTAATAACCAGAGACCAAAAAGATTACCGTTATATGAACATCACATTGATCCCCCATTTATCTCAAAAGCTCTTGGAGAGGATATAAATCCTGCAGGTCTTAAAGGAGATGACCTTGTAGGTTATTACAAAAAAGTGATTGGTTTCTGGAATAATATGACGTATGATGGTTTCGACTTTGAAGCTGCTATTTGCGATATTCTTCCCGGGCATGGCGCCATTCTTGGAGGCATGGCGGGACCGATCCAGACCAGGGATGATTTCAATAAATATCCATGGAATGAAATTCCTCAGATTTTTAAAACCACTTACATTCCTCATTTTGAAGCTATTCGCAAAACTTTACCACAGGGAATGAAGGCTTATGGCGGTTGCGGGTATGGAATCTTTGAGGCCAGTCAGGACCTTGTGGGATTTGAATATCTGTGTGTAATGCAATGCATGGATCCGGATCTTTTCCGTGAACTATTTATAAAAATTGGTGATCTATGGGTGGAGTTATGGAGCTGGTTAATCGAAAATTACCACGATCTTTTTGTCTTCTACAGAATGGGAGACGACCTTGGTCACAAGACTTCAACAATGCTTGAGCCCGATATTATAAGAGAACATATCTTCCCTCAGTATAAGAGAGTAATAGACCTTGTTCATTCTTCGGGTAAAAAATTTCTTCTTCACAGTTGTGGCTGTATTTTCCCTCTTATGGATGAAATAATAGGTCTTGGGATAGATGCCAAACATTCCAATGAAGATCAGATTGCTCCATTCATAGCGTGGATTGATAAATATTCCTCAAGGATAGGCCTCTTTGGAGGCTTTGATCTTAATCTTATCATCCTTAATAAACCGGAGGAAGTTTACAGGAATGTTCTGGAGATGGGAACAGTATACCGTGCCAAAGCTAATGGTTACGGACTTGGTTCAGGTAATTCAATTCCGGGGTACATTCCGGTTGACGGGTTTATGGCAATGGTGGAGGCTGCGAAGGAGATCCGAAGACACTGAAAAATCTGATAATTATAAACTATCTTACCGATCACAAATTACCGATTACCGATTACCGATCACCGATCACCGATCACCGATTACCGATCACCGATTACCGGTTACCGGTTAAACTCCTCAACTGCATCAAACAAAGCCACAACATTCTGAGGCGACACATCAGGAAGGATATTATGAATTGTATTGAAAACATATCCTCCGTCTTTACTGAATACTTCAAGGTTATGAAGCACATGCTTCCTTATCTCTTCAGGGGTTCCCTGATTAAGAACACTTTGTGTATTGCAGCCACCACCCCAGAAAGTAAGATCCTTTCCGAATTCTTTCTTTAACCGCTCCGGTTCCATGTTTACTGCATTGATCTGTACCGGATTGATTATTTCAAATCCTGCATTGATGAGTCCCGGGATGAGTTCATAAATACCTCCGCAGACGTGCAGCATTGTATGTGCTGTGGAATGGGATTTTACATAATCACACAGGATCTTATGTCTGGGACCGAAAAACTCATCATATGTCTCCCTGGGCATGAAAGGTCCTGTATTGGTCCCGAGGTCATCGCCGAATTTTATAATATCAACCACATCGCCGACCGACTCACAAATCTTGGCAAGGAATGCCATATGTCCTTCCATCAGTTTATCCAGCAGGCGGTGAACATTCTCCGGTTCCAGGTAAAGGTCCATAAGGAAATTATCAATTCTCCTGAGGAAGGTTCCCCATTCAAAAAGGTTACAACCGATTCCGATAAGAAGAGCCTTATCTGTTTTTGCCTTTTCACGAATTATAGTCTCTCTCAGCATCTTCCAGAAATCCTTTTCATCAAGGTGATCGAAAGGGGTGAAACCGAATCCGCCCCATATTACTCTCGACATCTCCCTGCCAATATCGATGTAATCAGAAGGGTATCCGTCAAGATATGGAAATATCTGCTGGTCAAAGAAAGTTGCCCCCACAGGCATTTTACCGATAAACTCACCTGTCTTTCCCGGAGCCAGCCAGCTGTTGTCAGGCTGTTTCACAGGATTGAACCATTTCGGGTATAAGGCAGGAACGCCCTTAATAAGCTCAAGCTCCTGCCAGTAATCATCAGGAGTGTTAAAGAAGCGTCCCACATCCAGTACATCGACATTGAAATGGTTCAGGAGTTCCATTTCAGGTTGGGTTACCTGCTGAATGACATCATAAACCCTGTTTTTCAGATGAGTCATTCTCAGATGTCGTATCAGGTTATGATATGCAACAGCGGATATACCGGAGCTGGGTGTAGCTCCAAGATCAACCGGTACCCTGTCGGGTTGCATGTGACTGATTGCTGAAAGAATACGTTCTCTTGAATTCATTTTGCTTCTTTTTTAAACATCCCCCTCGCCCCCTTCAAAGGGGGAATAAGGCAGTGTGTCATCTGTGTTAAACTAAAATCATGGTTGGCTGGCGCCGATTTGCAATCGGTGCCATATTTGTCAGCACGGATTACGCTTCGCTAAATCCACACTAGCGTCCAACTGTAATTAAAATTCTACCTCAATAAACTTGACTTCAAAAGGATTGAGCTTTATTGACTCAAGCGGCTGTCCGACAAATTTACCCACGGCATTAACTTCTGTTAATTTTTTAACAGCACGTCCGGGTACTGCCGATGATACTTTAACCTCAGCATTTGTCCCTTCAAGTTCACGGAATCTCAGCAAAATCGCACCTGGCTTTGTAAATGAAGGTCTGCTGTTTGTGAGCATTGCATTCTTGTCACCGGTCAGCTTAAGCGTTTCAAGTACAGGCGATGCTAATTCATTTTCACCTGCAGGGAAAGTTCTTGTCGGAAAATGATTCCTTTCACCCCAGGCATACTTGGTTGCAAATGTGTTAGTAGTATCAGAGGAAGATGTTATCTGGTAACCCCAGCTGAAAGCTCCTTCCTGGTAAGCCCTGAAGTTGGTAAACCAGTAGTTATTCATAACCCATGAATAGAGCCATGTCTTGCCTGCCTCCGGTGTCCTGTCGTACTTATTCATGTTGAAGTCGCTGAAATGCCACAGCGGAACCTCATTGCTCACAACAACTATCTGTCCGCTTTTTCCACGCACTGCCACAAAATTCTGTGCTGCATTCCAGTCTGTTGAAGAACCGGGCAACTGCTGACCCTGTGAAAGTATACCGCCTATAGTCTCAAATACAATACGTGAACCTGGCAATGAGAATGGAAATGCAATATAAAGGGCTTCCGGATCAGTAATTATAAGCTTTCTAGCCATATACCTGATCTCTATTTTCTTGCGGTTGTTATACAGTCTTATTTCAGTATCTATTCCTTTTGGTGACCCTTCAGGTCCTTTCTCAAATCCATCGAGGTCAGATGAGATCTTTACACTTTCCCAGACAGAACCCTTTACTCCTTTTTCGATTTTTACATTTGAGACTGTTGACCTGATAAAGGGCGATACATCCCGTTTCTCACTGGTCTCCCGTACAGGCTGACCTAATTTAAAAGGATTCTGTGAATCAATAAGTTCCATTTTAAGTTCCTTGTCATACAGAGAATTTATAGATCCGGTGGTTTTGTCAATAACAAGTTTATAAAAATCATTTTCAAGCACTTCACTATTCCCTTCCTCATCATCCCTGGCATTAAATCCCGGCAGTTCAATTTTAAGTGCCTTATATCCCATAGCAGGTATATCCTTTACTTCAAGAACCCACCAGGCTCCTTCTGCCCTTTTTGAAACAATCTGGGCCGGTACTTCTTCTCCAGTTGCTATGTCAACAATCCTGGTCCTTGTGCGGATAGGAAGTACTTCAAAATCAACAAAAAGACTGACAGTGCCTGATCTTTCCCACCCCAGCGGATTCATTACATAAATAATCGGAAAATCAGCCTTTTTCAGATATGGCTGAAACCTGGCAAGTGCCTCCTCGTTTAACAATGTCACTTTCTTAAGTGCTTCCCAGGCATATGCTCCCTTCTGCAGCCATTGTTTGGTAGAATTCTCAGAATATGGGTGACTTACACTCTCATCAGCTCCGCATGTATGCTCATCGAAGAAGATGATGTTCTCACTTATGTGATCGAGATTTGATTCAAGCTCAGGATTAAGCTCCCCTCCCATTGCTGAAACCATTGCAAACAATCCCTCATCAACCTGTTTGATATTCTTTGCCTTACGCGACTCTGCAGTTTCGCGTGAGGTGGAACCATATCCGTCGGTCCACCAGTCGAGCCAGGCATTTCTGTAAACAGGAAGCTTATCGGCATAATTCTTTTCAACATACTCGGGGAATTCGCTTGCCACTGAGAGTCTAATTTTGGGAAACTCATATTTCCTGTTCCATGCTGTTACATTTGCACATGCTGCTGTTGAAGGGGGTGCATTATCGGTAAAATACCCGGAAAACTGGACTCCGATCCTGTCGAAAGGATATCCCTTTTTATCAAGATCGGCAAGGTGGCCAAGAAGGTTTTCCGGCTTTATCATTTCACCTTCTGCCCCGAAAAAATTACCTGTCATATAGTGATCAGCCCTGAATGCGAGCAATCTTGCTCCCGACGGAGATTCCCACCAGAAACAGGTTGGCTTGTCGAAAGGCAATACCGACCTTGTTTCATTGATCCCCATTATAAGATATTTTACACCGGTGTTTTTAAAATAGTCGGGCATGCACCATGCAATACCATTTACATCATTCTGCATGGCTGCCTTAACAGGAATATTCAGCTTACTGAATTCCTTCAGCGGCTGGAGAAAATCAAACATCACATTTTCATCAGCTATCTCGGCCATGTTTGCATACATTCCCATAACCTCTATTCTTCCTTCTGAAATCCTTTTCAGAAATCTTTCAATCTGCACCTTTGGTCTAGAACGCAGGTATTCCCGAGTAACCCATGATGATTCGCATGTCCATCGGAATTTTGACTCATCAGGCAGATTGTCGGTCTGATCACAATAATCAAGTACATAGTCAATATATCTCATCTGTTCTGCCAGAATCTCCGACTGGGGACGTGTATACCCAATATCCGTGTGGGAATGCTGGACCAGATATATATCCCATTTTTTGGGAGGAACAACATTTATTGAGTAAGATGCAACTTCACCTTCATCGATCTTAACATTTATGGTGATTTTCCTGGATTTTGTTACAGCCGGCACTGTTACCAGGAATTTATTCATCCCTTTCTTCAGGACATCCTTAACAGAAGTTTTCCCTTCATAGGAAATCAATATCTTTCCTTCTTTCTCCGACCGGCAGTTAACAACTATCTGCTGGAAAGCTTTTCCTCCCTCCCTGAAGAGTACAGGTGCATTTAATAATTCGATACCCGGAGGTGTGGTATTCTGAGCTGACAGACTTGTCAGAAATAATACAAGCGATAGCATGAAAATGATACCGGTTTTGCAAATCTTTATTTTTTCCATAATTTTCAAGGGTATATTATCTCAAAAATAGGAAACATAAATGAGTAAACAATAACCTGAAAATCTTTCGGTATGAAAAAACTTACAACCTTAATTGCTGCTGTTATTCTAACTCTTGTTCAAAGTTGCGGGCCAGGAAAACAGGCCGACAATACTTTGTCAAAGAAAGAATTTGATGATGGCTGGAAACTACTCTTTGACGGAAATACATCAAGGGGATGGATAAATGCCAAAACAGGGAATTTCCCTGTTTCAGGCTGGGAAATCAAGGACGGAACCATTATGACGAATCCTGAAAAAAAAGGTGAAAATGGCGGTGGGGATATTGTATCGGAAGGAAAATTCCGGGACTTTGAACTCTCGGTTGATTTTAACTACAAACCGGGCGCCAACAGCGGAATTAAATATTTTATTGATACTGAAAGAGACAGCGGAATCTACAGATCGATAGGATGTGAATACCAGATTCTCGACGACAGGCTTCATCCCGATTCAAAGGCAGGTATCTCGGGTAATCATAAACTTGCCTGCCTCTATGATCTTATCCCTCCGGTACATGTAAAAGATAATGGCCCAGATACATGGAACAATGCCAGGATAATTGTTAAAGGCAATCATGTTCAGCACTGGCTTAACGGTCAGATGACTGTAGAATATCACAGGGGAAGCCCGGAATGGAAAGAGGCGGTTTCAAAAAGTAAATTCAAAGCTATATCCGGATTCGGAGAAACTGTCGAAGGTCGTATTCTTCTGCAGGAACACGGTGATATTGTGGCGTTTAAGAATATAAAGATAAGGGAGATAAAGTAGAAGAGACAGGCGACAGGCGTCAGGATAAAAGCTCCCATCTAGGTAGGACTTGTCCCAATACAGCAAAAGGTTGGGGTAGTTGAAATAGAGGCTTAACAAAAGTTTCCCCTCCTTTTGAAGGAGGGGTGGCCGGGACGATTGATTATCTGATTATTACAAGGTTCATTTCCCGGCCGGGGTGGTTGATTTAAATGAACTTTACTCATAATCCAATTGACAGTAATAAAATACAGGCGCTTAGAAACAATTATCTTTTCAGGTTAGCTTTAGATTAAAATAATATGGATTAAGTTCAGGTTAGTATTCTTGTAAATTTCTTAACAAATAGGTAAGAATATGAAAGTTATTTGTAATGAAAATAATGATCATATCAGATGGGCTAATCAACCACCCCGGCCGCATTGAGGCTTTGCAATACTATGATAAACATTGCATTGCGGCCACCCCTCCTTCAAAAGGAGGGGAAACTTATACTACATTTTCCTGCAACAGATTTATACTTAGCTTGAAGGCTATGGTATTGGGGATGAGTTTCTTTGAGGTAAATTATTATCTTTGATTTGTAGATTTATCTAATAAACACTGCCATGAAAAATCTTGCATTGCTATTATTCATCTCATTGTCTGTTGCAATAATTTCATGTAACAAAGATTCGGAATCTGAGAGATTTAAGCTTCTCACTGATCCTGTCTGGAAAAGTGACAGCCTTCTTGCAAATGGAGTAAATGCAGGTGGTCCTGGTGGAGTTCTTGAAAAATTCAATGGCAGGGTAAAGTTCAATAAGGATGGCACAGGTACATTTGGTGTTTATGAAGGGACGTGGAGATTTGCTTATAAAGAGACACAAATAGTTATTGAAACCGATTCCCTTCCAATCCCTCTTACCACAAAAATAGCTGAACTGAATGCTGCCTCGCTTAAAATAACAACAAGCTATCCAAATCTGACAACAGGGATCACTATAAATATCAGGATGACATTTAAACCTGAATAATGCGATACTACCTTTTAACTGTTGCATTAATAATCAAATCTCTTATAACCGTTACCATTTCCCAGGGGATTGTATCCGGCTTTGTTACTGATAATGTCACTGGGGAACCGGTTCAGGGTGTTTATGTCATCAGTCCACCTAACCATGGTACAATAACCGGTGAAGATGGATTCTACTCAATTTCATGTAAACCGGGCGATAATGAAATAACGTACCAGTTTATCGGTTATAAAACCATTAAAAGAACTGTTAACATTATAACAGGTGATACTGTCAGAATCAATATCGGACTAGACATGGATATCAAAGAGATAGGCCAGATAGTCGTCAGTGCCGACAGGGCAGAAAAGCAGGTGGCAGAACTGACAGTCTCAATGGATATACTAAAAACTACCGATTTTCTTAACAAACACATAACTGATCCTCAGGAACTTATTACAAAAACTGCAGGTATTGAAGTTCTTGACGGTCAGGCATCTGTAAGGGGAGGAAGCGGATTCAGCTATGGTGTCGGAAGCCGTGTAATGGCTCTTATCGACGGTTTGCCGGTTGTTTCACCCGATGCAGGGAATATTAAATGGCAGTTCCTCCCACTTGAAAACATAAGGCAGATAGAAATAATTAAGGGTGCATCCTCAGTCCTCTACGGTTCTTCAGCATTGAACGGTATTATCAACTTCCGGACAGCTGATGCATCCGGCCAGCCGGAGACTAATTTTTACGCAGAAACAGGAATATTCGGCAAACCTGATAATAAGAACTGGGAATGGTGGGATTCCCCCAGGATATTTACATCAGCATCATTCTCTCATCTCCGGAAAGCAGGAAAAAATGATATTGGAATTGGCCTGAGTCTCCTTTCAGACAACAGTTACAGGAAATATAATGACGAGAAACTTGCAAGGATCAGCTTCAGACTTAAGCACCGCAACGCCAGGGTAAAAGGATTGTCTTATGGAATCAATCTTAATTCAGGTATAACAGATAAAACCGATTTCATTCTCTGGGAAGACGCTGAATATGGTGCATTGAAACAGGATACTTCAAGTGTTTCAGAATTAACCGGGACATTTCTGGCTGTCGATCCGTATCTTACATTCAATAATTCAGGCCGTTTCCGGCATGACATAAGAGTGAGGTTCCAGTCATCGAACAACAGATTTCCGGTTCGTACCGAAAATAATTCTGATGCTTATTCACTGTATGCTGAATATCAGGGTTTCTTCAAATTATCTGATATTTTTTCCCTGACTGCCGGAGCATCTGAGACATACAGTAATGTAAAGTCCAATTTCTATGGTGACCATGAAGGTATGAACATTGCTGGTTTTACCCAGCTGGAGGCTGAACCTGTACATAAGCTTAAACTGGTTGCAGGTATAAGGTTGGAACAGAATTCTCTCGATAATAAGAATGACAGAATTGTACCTGTTGTAAGATCCGGGATCAACTGGCAGGCAGCAGAATATACATTTCTCAGAGCATCATTCGGACAGGGATACAGATACCCTTCCATAGCTGAGAAACATGCCTCCACCACCCTCGGATCTGTTAAAATTTTCCCGAATCCCTATGTTGAAGCTGAATCAGGATGGAACACAGAGATAGGTATAAAGCAGGGGGTAAAGATCGGAAAAGCAACAGGGCAGGCTGACCTGGCTTTCTTCCTTACTCAGAATAAGGATATGATAGAATATGTATTCAGCAACTATCCCGATCCGGTTACAGGTATCTTTGATCTGGGATTTCAGGCCAATAATATTGAGCAGGCAAGGATTTACGGGTATGAGCTCGAATTATCCCTGGGAGGTAATTATAATGATTTCATCCTTACTTCCACAGGAGGATATACCTATATACATCCGGTTGAATTCAACCGGGTCACCAACCAATCATCTGATATCTATCTGAAATACCGGCGTAAACACTCGGCAAAAATCAGTTTTGATTTAACTTACAGGAAGTTCGAAACAGGTTTAACCTTATATGCAAGGTCGAAAATACTCAACATTGATGATGTGTTTCTTAATGAAGCAACACGAGAACAGATCCTTCCCGGATTTTATAATTACTGGCAGGATCATAACACAGGATATTTCATGATTGATTGGAATACAGGCTACCACATAAATAAATCGCTTGTACTTTCATTTGCAGTTAAGAATCTGACAAATACAGAATATATGGGTCGACCGGGTGATATTCAGCCTCACCGGAATGTGAGCCTCCGGGTGTCAGGGAGCTTTTGATCTCTGTGAATCTCTGTGTGGATTATAAAATATATACTGATAATCATTAAACAAGAAGAAATGAATCAAACATTTAAGGCAGGTCTCATTATTTCTCCCCTGCTGTTAACATTTTGCACCAGAGGATCTCAGGACAAGCCTTCAGGTGAACGTCCAAACATCCTGATTGTTATGGGTGATGATATTTCATATCCTCATATGGGAGCCTACGGTACCAAATGGGTTAAAACACCGGGATTTGACAGGGTAGCGGCAGAAGGAATCCTTTTCAGGAATGCATACACTCCCAATGCCAAATCCTCACCTTCAAGGGCTTGTTTTCTTACAGGACTGAACAGCTGGCAACTCGAAGAAGCTGCCAACCATGTACCTTTTTTCCCTCCCAAATTCAGGTCCTTCATGGAATCCCTTTCAGCAAACGGATATTCCACAGGACATACCGCAAAAGGCTGGGCACCCGGAGTAGCTCTCGACTCAGTAAGTAATCCAAGGCAGCTGACAGGAAAGGCATACAATTCGAAAAAACTGACTCCACCGACAACAGGGATCTCAGAAATTGATTATGCATCCAATTTTGAAGAATTTCTCAATACAAAAGATGCAGGCTCTCCATTCTGCTTCTGGTATGGTTCACTTGAACCACACAGGATTTATGAATATGGATCAGGTGTCAGCAAGGGAGGTAAAAAAACAGTTGAAACAGGCAATATCCCCGCTTTCTGGCCAGACGACGAAAGGGTAAGAAATGATATGCTCGATTATGCATTTGAAATTGAGCACTTTGACAATCACCTGGTAAAAATGCTGGAGATCCTCGAAAAAAGAGGTGAGTTGGAGAATACCATCGTAATTGTGACAGCAGATAATGGCATGCCCTTCCCCAGGGTAAAAGGACAGGCATATGAATATTCCAACCATATGCCACTGGCTGTTATGTGGGGAAAAGGGATAAAAAAACCAGGCAGGGAAGTCAATGATTATATAAGCTTTATCGATTTCGCACCAACACTGCTTGAGGTGGCAGGGATATCTCCTTCTGCATCAGGTATGCATAAAATGGAAGGAAAAAGCTTTTCCGATATCTTCTCAAGCAGAAAAAAAGGCTTTATTGATAAGAAGAGGGATCATGTTCTTATCGGCAAAGAACGACACGATGTTGGACGTCCCGATGATGCGGGATACCCGATAAGAGGTTTAATAAAGGATGGTTTTCTTTATCTGAAAAACTATATACCTGAAAGATGGCCTGCAGGGAATCCTGAAACCGGATATCTTAATTGTGACGGAAGCCCTACCAAAACTCGGATACTGAATATAAGACGAAGCGGGATATCATCAGAATTCTGGAAACTTAACTTCGGGAAGAGAGATGATGATGAACTTTATAATATCACTGGTGATCCGGAATGTCTTGTCAACCTTGCAAATGATCCCGGTTATAATGTAATCAGAAGAAGGCTGAATAATCAGCTCTATGATGAGCTTCTTAAGCAGGAGGATCCAAGAATAAAAGGTAATGGAGATGTTTTTGATAAATACCCGTATGCCGACTCTCGTACAAAAGATTTCTATAACAGGTACATGAAAGGTGAGATCCACCGTAAAACTGCAGGATGGGTAGATTCAACAGATTTCGAAACAAAAGGATTCTGAACTAAATAATTTTAACCACAGAGGGCACAGAGTATTTACACTGAGCACACAGAGATAATGACTCTGTGAACTTTGTGATTGTCTGAGAGAAACGAAGACCTTTGTGAACTCTGTGGTAAAAAAACAACCAACATATATTTCAGAAATGTTGCATTCTTCCAAATAATCATTTAGTTTCATAAAAAAGAGATTATTATGAAGTTACATAATTACATTCAGGGCATAAAAATAGTTTTTATACTATCTTTTATCTGTATATTAAGCAGTTGCAAGGACAATCTTCCCAATGAAGTGAAGGTACCCGACTTTGCAACCCTTTCGGCTCAATTTAATGAACCCCCTGCCGAATATGCTTCAGGCCCTCTGTTTACATGGGATGAAAAAATAAATAAGGAGGAGATTGACAGTTTTCTGATAAGTTTCAAAGAGCAGGGAGTCATGCAGCCATTTATCCATCCCAGACCCGGACTGGTTACCGAATATCTCTCTGAAGAGTGGTTCGATCTGTACAGGTATACAGTGGAAAAGGGAAAAGAGCTCGGCATGAAGGTATGGATCTATGATGAAAACTCTTATCCCAGCGGATTTGCAGGTGGTCATGTTCCTGATCAGATGCCTGAATCGTACAATCAGGGACAGGGACTTACAATGACAAAAGTCGAAACACTGCCTGATACTGCCGGAAAATACTATCTCATTCTGAAAGATGAAGCAGGTAAAATTACAGATATCACAGCTTCTCTGGCTTCAGAAAAAGGTAAAAAAGGCAGCTATCTTCTCTTTGCAAAAACATATAATGCCAAATCAGACTGGTATGGTGGTTTCAATTATGTTGATCTTCTCCTGCCTGGTGTAACACAGAAATTCATCGATATAACAATGACCGGATATGAGAAAAATATTGGTTCCGAATTTGGAAATACCGTACCCGGCACTTTTACTGATGAACCGCAGATTAGTTCTCCCGGAGGTATCAGATGGACACCAGACCTGTTCGAAGTTTTCATGCAGCAATGGAACTATGATCTGAAACTGAATCTTCCTTCTTTATTTGAAGAAACAGGAGACTGGAAAAAGGTAAGACATAATTACACACAGACCCTCCTTCAGCTTTTCATCGACAGGTGGGCAAAACCCTGGTATAACTATTGCGAGGAAAAGGGGCTGATATTTACAGGACATTACTGGGAACATGAGTGGCCAAATATGCACCTTGGGGGCGACAATATGGCCATGTATGCCTGGCACCAGATGCCGGCCATTGATATGCTTTTCAACCAGTTCAATGACAGTTCATCTTTTGCCCAGTTCGGAAATGTGAGATCTGTAAAGGAACTTGCAAGTGCTGCCAATCAGACCGGCAGACAGAGAAAGCTCAGCGAGACATATGGAGCATCGGGATGGGACCTGTCATTCAGGGATATGAAACGTAACGGTGACTGGGAATATGTACTCGGCGTGAACTTCATGAACCAGCATCTCACATATTTCACTATGTCCGGTGCAAGAAAATATGACCATCCACCAACCTTTGACTACCATGAACCATGGTGGAACGATTACAGGTATATTAACGATCACTATGCCCGGCTTTCACTGGCATTGTCAGCAGGACGCCAGATCAACGACATCCTGGTAATTGAACCTTCAACAAGCGCCTGGCTGTATGATTCTTATGTTAAACAGAATCCACGTTGCCATGAGATAGGTCAGGTCTTCCAGTCCTTCATAACAAAGCTTGAAAAGAGTCAGGTTGAATACGATCTGGGATCAGAAAATATTATGAAGGATATGGGAAGCGTTTCAGGAGGGAAGCTGAAAGTAGGAAAGATATCCTACTCCAGGGTTGTCATTCCTCCATACACTGAAAATCTTGATCAGAGTACATTTGAACTGATCAGGAAATTTGTTTCATCGGGAGGAATGCTGATAGCTTTCTCGGAACCAACACTTGTCAACGGTTCAAAAAATGATGAGATGACAAAATTCTTCAGTGATAACTCAGCGAAAATTATAAAAGAATCTGATCTTAATAACGAAATAATTGCAAAACACTTTTCACAAGAGGAAATTGATTTTGCCATTGAAGAAGGCGGAACACTTTATCATCAGCGAAGAGTTCTTTCAGACGGGCAGCTTATATTCCTGGTAAACTCTGATCTTGAGGCATATGTAAGAGGTTCGTTTACAATGAAAGGCAGTGAAGCAGCTGAACTAAATACACTTACAGGTGAGATTTATGGCTACCCGGTAAAAACATTGAATGGAAAAGTTAGTCTCTCAATTTCGATACCTCCTGCCGGAAGTCTGCTCCTCTTCATACCTGAAAATGATAACAATTTTGTCGTACCATTAAGACAAATACCCACAAATGTTGTTGAGTCCCCCTTCCCTGTAAATATAAACAGGGAAAAGGAGAATGTGCTGATGATTGATTTCTGTGACATTGATCTGGGAAATGGTCCGGTTAAGGATCTTCACACCTTTAATGCTGCTGACACTGTTTTCAAATATCACGGCTTTATTAATGGCAATCCATGGAATACATCTGTGCAGTTCAGAACCAACATTATTGACAGAGATACTTTTAATGTCAATACAGGATTTACAGCTTCATATCATTTTACCGTCAGGGATAATTTCGATGTTACAGGATTAAAGGCAGTGATAGAGCGTCCATGGAACTGGAGTGTAACAATCAACGGCATGGAGATAAACGCAGAGCCCGGAGCCTGGTGGCTCGACAGGTCGTTCAGGGTCTTCAGCATCGGAAAACACGTTAAACAGGGAACAAATACAGTTACTCTGAAAGCCTCACCAATGAAAGTACATGCTGAGGTGGAACCTGTTTACATTGTTGGTGATTTCTCACTTATACCTGATGAAAAAGGATGGTTGATTAAGAAGCCTACCGGAATATATACAATGGACAGCTGGAAGGACCAGGAGATGCCTTTCTATTCATGGGGAGTAACATACAGCAGGGAATACAGCATTGAAAAAACAGAGGGAGAATGGGCTGTTTCTCTTAAAAAATGGTCTGGTACTGTTGCGGAAGTATATGTGAATGGAAAGCAGGCAGATCCGATAGCATTCCCGCCTTATACCACTGATGTAACCGGACTCATTATACCCGGCATGAACAAAATTGAGGTTAAGGTTATAGGCAGTCTGCGAAACCTCCAGGGTCCGCATCATTCAAAACCAAACCCGGGTTTTGTAACTCCATGGACATGGAGGAATATTGAGAAATATCCTTCCGGAAAGGATTACAGCTTCCCTGACTACGGATTGTTTGAGGAGTTTGTGCTATTAAAAAGCAATTAGCTAATTTATTTTTTAACACGGAGTTACACTGAGTTTTCACGGAGTTTCACGGAGTCTAAAACAGTGCAACTCTGTGCACCTCCGTGAAACTCCGTGGTTAAATAGAATTTGACCTATTGTGCTATTTTTTCGAATAAAACTGAAATTCCAATCCAATATCCTAATTATCAAAAGATTATTTTAGACTTGTTGGAGAATTCAATTATTTTTCTACTTTTGACAGAACTTTTATTGTAATGCCGGATCGCAATCCGGCACTGCTGGTACTGCAGGATCGCGATCCTGCACTAACTGAATAATTAATTTAATAAATTAATCTATGAGAAAACTTTTAACATTTGTTGCTGCCACATTAATTGCAGGCAATCTGCTTGCAGGCGGACTGGTTACCAATACTAACCAGAGTGCCATGTTCACACGTCTGCAGAACCGCAATGCCTCAACAAGTATTGATGCAGTCTACTACAACCCTGCCGGTCTGACAAAACTTGGAAATGGTTTTTTTGCATCCATCAACAATCAGACTATCGGTCAGACAAGGACCATCAGTACCAACTATGCTCCCATAACCGGGTCACCAAAGGATTATGAAGGCAGTGTTAGTGCTCCTTTTTACCCGGGAGTTTATGTTGCTTATAACACCGGAAAACTATCTTTCTCCGCTGGTTTCAATCCAATCGGTGGTGGCGGTGGTGCAACATATGAAGAAGGGCTCCCTTCGTTTGAGGCTCAGTTGGCTGAGATACCTGCTCTCCTTACATCTCAGGGTATACCAACAACTGCTTATGATGCAGAAATCTTCTTTGAGGGAACATCAGTTTATTTCGGCTACCAGGCTAACGTCGCTTATAAAATCAATGATCAGCTTTCATTAGGTGCCGGATTCAGGCTTGTAACAGCCAAAAATACATATAACGGATACATCAGGAATATTCAGATAAATCCAAATTATCCTGCTTTCGGGACAAAATATACCGGAGTAATGAATCCGGCACCCGGATTCTTTACTGACGGAGCCAATTATTTAGCCGGAGTCTCTACTCTGTGTGCTAATACAGCTACTGCATTACAACCAATAATTACAGGTGGTGGTGGCAGTGTTCCTCTGTCAAATGGGACAGCGGTTGGAATGACCCCAGCTCAGGTTGCAACACTTCAGGCAACAATTACGGCTTTGGGTGGCAATCCGGCTGGTATGACCATTGCACAAACTCAGACATTTTTCAATACTACTTCAACTACTTACGCAACTAAATCAGCAACAATGGCAGGTCTGTCTTCTCAGACACAGGACAGGACTGTAGATGTTGAGGAGACAGGAACAGGCTATACTCCTATACTGAGTGCCAATTATTCTCCGTCTGATAAGGTAAATATTTCAATCAGGTACGAATTCAAAACCAACCTCGAACTTACAGCAAAAGTTAATAACGGAATGGATGGCGGCGGATTATATACAGACGGTGAAAAAACAATTGCGGATATGCCTGCACTGCTTGCAATCGGAGGTGAATTCAAGCCTATGGATAAACTTCTGGTCGGTGCCACATTCAACACCTATTTTGACAAGAATGTCGATTACGATGGCAGCGAATCAACAGATATCGATATGATTGACAATAATTTCCTTGAATATGGACTTGGGGCAGAATATAGCTTCTCAGAAAAACTAAGGGCAAGTCTTGGCTGGGTAGCGACTTCAACAGGAGTCAATGAGAACTACCAGAGCGATATGAGATACAGCGCCAATACCAATTCGTTTGGCGGTGGCATAGGTTATCGTATCACCCCAATGATCGATCTTAACATCGGCGGTCAGTATACCATGTACCAGGATGTTACAAAGGACTATACAAGAGCACTTGGTGCATATACCGAAACATATGGTAAACAGACATGGGTTGTTGCTTTAGGTCTTGATTTCTATTTCGGAAAAACAGAATAGAAGATTTAAATGATACTCAATAGAAAAGAGGCTGCAATACGGCCTCTTTTTTTTACATCAATTTTACTCCAATAAATCCACCCCTAAATCCCCCAGGGGGGACTTTAGAATTAAGAACAATCGTACAAAAGATTTAAGGAGTCTGAAATTCTGATTTCAAAAAGCCCCCCTATGGGGGGTTTGGGGGTCAATATCTTATACCCTGCAGATTAAGCTGTTCAATATATATCTTCCCTCCTCTTGAACTCATGGAAATCAGCTTTTTATAATATTCACCGGCCTGAACCGTGTGACCGGTATCAGTTGCCAGCTTTACTATATTATAATATACCAGGGCTTTAATTCCATTGAACTTTCCTGCCATATCAACCATCTTTGTAAACTTGTCAAGAGCCTTCAGCGATTCCCCGCGTTCAGCAAGGGAGAATCCTTCATCAAGCCTGCTGTTGATATATTCATCAAGCACTACACCGTAAAAAGAAAAACAGTTTTCGTAACACTCTTCCTTTAAATCGATATAAGCATACTCTCCGGTAAGGGGAGGAAATGTGAGTGTAAAACTGAGCTTCTCTCCCGGCTTCTTAAAAGTATAATTGTCAGGGCAAACCGGAATTCCGGTTGCGCTGATCACTTTGTATCTGTTTCCTGCAGGATCGGTTATGTAAATTTTTCTGTCGGCACAGAATGTACCATTTTCTATACGGTTCTCAATTGTAAAGTTTACTACAGTCTTTTCTATTGTAATCTCAACTTTAGCAATATCGAGGGTCTCATGGCTTTTAAGACCAAAATTCGGCTTAACCGTAGTCTGTGAGTATCCGTGGACAAATGAGGTAATGAACAACAAGCCTGCGAAGTATCTTTTCAGTTTCATAATTATATTTTATTGTCTTTGCAAGGTAATAATCTTTACAGTACCTGATATCACTTCATAGTGGTGATACAACTCATATTTACTGACCCCAATAATGCTGTATAAGAAATCCTCCCTGATCTACTAAAACACTGTTTTTCTTTTGTAACATTTTAGTAATATTTTCTTAATCCGCACTTAACATCGCCGTAACAATATCAAAGGATTTTTGTACCGGCAAACATATGAACATAATTAAAGAATAATGGAAACAAATTTTTCAATGCTAAAAAGGGTATTTATTACAATGTTTTTGATCATATCAGTTGCTTTTGCACTGACAGGTCAGACAGGTACAATTGAAGGAAAAGCAACTGATAAGAAGACGGGGGAAGCACTGCCGGGAGTAATGGTTACGATTGATGGTACAACAATGGGAGCTTCTGCCGATATTGACGGGAAATTCATAATAACTAATGTGAAGCCAGGGAAATATAAACTCAGAGCTTCATATATTTCATTTGATCCGCTTGTATTTGAAGGGGTTGAAGTGAAGGCAGGCAAGACTACCTCTGTTCCGGTTGTAATGTCAGAGAATACAGTTGCACTCCAGGAAGTAACAATAACAGGTGTTAAAAAAACCAACACCGATGTATCGATGATAAATACAACCAGGATGAGTCCGCTTGTTTCAATCGGCATTTCAGGACAACAGATCCTTCGTTCACAGGACAGGGATGCATCTGAAGTAATAAAGAGACTCCCGGGAACAACAATAATTGATGACAGGTTTATCGTTGTAAGAGGACTGGCACAGAGGTATAATTCAGTCTGGCTCAATAATACTGCAACTCCAAGCTCGGAATCTGATGTTAAAGCGTTTTCTTTTGACGTTATACCTGCTTCTATGATTGAAAATATGATGATCATAAAGTCACCGGCTCCAGAGCTGCCGGCTGATTTTTCAGGTGGCTTTGTCAAGATAACCACAGTCAACCTTCCGGAAAAAAACTCTGCTTTTGTTACCTACGGTACAGCTTTTGCACAGGGAGCAACATTTGACGCATCGGCCAGATATCAACCCGGAAGTACCGATTGGTTGGGATTTGACAACGGATACAGAGATCTTCCTGCTGACATGCCTTCCCACCTGAACCAGTATGAAAATGCCACCAATCCCCAGATTAAAAAAAGGATTACCGACCTGGGAAGGTCACTCAATAAAACATGGGCTCAGCAAGAAGGTACTGCAATCCCTGATCAGCGATTTGCAGTCGGGTTCAATAAAAGGTTCAAAAGCGGCTCACAAACCTTTGGAAATGTAACATCTGTTACATACAGCAATACTACCAACTACGATTACATAAATAATAACAGCTATTCAATATACAATTTCAGGGATGATAAACCATCTTATCTCGACGAATTCTATGATGACCAGTACACAAATACGGTTAAAGCCGGAGTAATGCACAACTGGACCTGGTTTCCTTCAAACAATACAAAGCTGGAGTTTCGTAACCTTCTGAACCAGATTGGCATGAACAGGTATAGTGAGAGAGATGGACGTGAATGGTATAATAACGGAAGGTACATAAGATCAAATGAGCTCAGGTACATGAGCAGAACCATATACTCAGGACAGCTTGCCGGAGAACATACATTTGGTGACGGAACATCAAAAATTGACTGGGTTGCAGGATATGCATTTTCAAACAAAAATGAACCTGACATCAAACGCACAAGGTATATCAGGGATGAAGTTGACACTACAAAATACTTTATGCTGTTTGCCGATAATGCCGACCTCTCCTCTCAATCGCAAATGTGGCTGAAACTCAGGGAAGATCTGATGACAGCTTCAATAAATTTCACCAAAGAGCTTGACCTCTCAGGCTTTAAACCAGAGATCAGAACAGGTATCTACCTCGAGAATAAGGTAAGAGAATTCAATGCAAGGAATTTCGGATGGTCAACAGCAGGAAACCTTTCTGATTTTAGCATGACATATTTACCCGCAGATATGGTATTTGTTGATAACAATATAAATCTTACTGACGGAATAAAACTTGCTGAAATAACTTCACCATCCGATTCATATAATGCATCAAATAAGCAGATATCAGGTTATCTGTCAGCAAAATTACCCATAACTTCATTCATCAGCTTATATACAGGCCTCCGGGTAGAGAAAAATATACAGACTCTCGACAGCTACAGGCAGGGCACAACTATTCCTGTAAATGTAAGGAGGGATACACTCAACTTATTCCCTTCAGCAAACCTGGCTGTAAACCTCAATGAAAAGAACCTTATAAGGGCTGCTTACGGATTATCGGTTAACAGACCTGAATTCAGGGAACTGGCACCTTTCTATTTCGTTGATTTTGATCTTAATGCCGGTATCTATGGTAATCCTGATATCAAACAGTCATATATACATAATATTGACCTGAGATTTGAACACTACCCGTCACCCAATGAGACTTTCAATATAGGGCTTTTCTACAAGAATTTCAAAAATCCCATTGAGATGACAATAACGGGGAACAGCCCTACTCAATATTCCTTTAAGAATGTCATTTCGGCATACAGCTACGGACTGGAGACAGATGTCAGGAAATCTCTTGGATTCATTTCCGGAGCTGAAAACTTTTCCCTTATATTGAATGCAGCCTTAATTAAAAGCAAGGTTCAATTCCCTGATGGAGATCTCAACAGGGACAGATCTCTCCAGGGACAGTCGCCATTTATGATCAATGCCGGGTTGTTCTATTATAATGACAATAATGGTTTGATGATTACAACTATGTACAATATTATAGGAAAAAGGATTGTTGCAGTAGGAAGGCCTTCTCCAAATGAATGGGAAGATATTCCAAACATCTATGAAACACCGAGAAATCTTATCGACCTGGCAATAAGTAAAAAAATAAATGACCACTTCGAAGTTAAACTGGGGCTGAAAGATCTTCTGAATGAACAGTTTAAAACCGTTCAGACAGTAAACGCTACTGTAAACATGGCTGACGTGACAGGCGGAGCTGATAACAGTATAAAACATTTTGAAAGGGAACAGATAGTAAAATCCTATCAGCCAGGAAGGTATTTTACACTTGGATTAACATATAAATTCTGATAAACAAGGACAGTAAAAATAAAATCAAAAACTAAAACAATTACCATGAAAAGAAATCTTTACAGATCAGCAAAAATGCTGAGTTTATTAACGGGATTATTATTAATTGTGGCCTCATGTGAGGATGACCCGATTCCGGTTACTGCTATTGAACTCGACAAGGCAACCATGATGGTACAGGTAGGTGCAACATCAACCCTTTCAGTATTTATAACACCCGTAGATGCTGATAACCAGAACATTAAATGGCGTACGTCAAGTCCGGCTGTTGCTACAGTAGCCAATGGAACAGTTACAGGTGTGGCACTCGGTTCAGCCACAATAACTGCAATCTCCGAGTCGGATACTACTATCCAGGCAACATGTTCGGTTGTTGTTACTCCTGCAACAGGTCAGGTAATAAATGTATCAGGAGATATTACTACAGATACCAAATGGTATGCGGCAGGAAAATACATGCTCAATGGATTTGTTTATGTAAAAAACAATGCAACTCTTACTATTGAGGCAGGTACCATAATTAAAGGGGTTTCAGGTACAAAAGGCACCCTTATTATTGAGAGAGGCTCTAAAATCATGGCCCAGGGAACTGCTACTGCACCGATAGTCTTCACATCAGATAAGCCGAAAGGACAGCGTACCTACGGTGACTGGGGCGGGTTGGTTATATGCGGTAACGCACTGACTAACAAGCATGACGATGGAGTGACCGGACAAGGAAAAGCTGAAGGCGGAATAGGTTCACTTTATGGAGGAACAAATTCTGCTGATAATTCAGGTATACTTCAGTATGTAAGGATTGAATTCCCCGGAATTCCGCTTACTTCAACATCTAACAGCGAAATTAACGGACTTACCCTTTATGCAGTAGGATCAGCAACCACTATTGATCACATCCAGGTATCTTACTCTGGTGATGATTCTTTTGAATGGTTCGGTGGTAGTGTGAACTGTAAATACCTTGTTGCCCACAGGGGCTGGGATGATGACTGGGATACAGATAACGGTTATACCGGTAAAGTACAGTTCTTTGTCAGCCTTCGCGATCCTGCAGTTGCAGACCAGTCACAGTCGAACGGATTTGAGTCAGATAATGACGCTGACGGCTCAACTCTTACTCCTGTTACTATGCCATTGTTTGTTAACGGTACTGTACTCGGCCCACTTGCAACGTCAACAACAACAATACATGCACTTTACCGTCATTCCATGCAGCTCCGCAGAGGTACCCGCACATCTATTTATAATACAGTTTTGGCAGGATGGCCAAAGGGATTGTTCATCGATGGCGCCAAAGGCGATTCACCTGCACAGGCAACTGCTAATGTCCTGCAGATTGAGAAATCTGTTATGAGCGGAATGACAGAAAATTATGTCTTAACAAGTCTGCCGGGAACCGAAGCATGGTATCTCGATGCCCTCAGAGGTAATGAAATTAAGGCAACAAATGACCTGCTGATGCTTACAGATCCTTTCAATCTTACAGCTCCGAAATTCCTTCCGGCAGCAGGATCACCCTTGCTCACAGGCGCTTCATTTACAAATACCAGACTGACTGATGCTTTCTTTACACAGGTAGCATACAGGGGTGCATTCGGAACAACAGACTGGACTTCAGGATGGTGCAACTTTAACCCTCAGAATACTGATTACTAACATCCATTATTTTTAAAATAATGTTTTGTTTGCCCGGGGCTGATCGAAAGATCAGCCTTTTTTTGTAACATTTAAGTAACACTTACATATTTTTTGTAACAATAATTGCACTTACCTTTGCAGCAGACAGAAAATCAGACATTAACTGTGAATACAAATGGATCTAAAAGGAAAACGCATTCTGATTGTTGATGATGAAGAGGATCTGTGTGAGATTCTTCAATATAATCTGAGCAATGAGGGATATAAAACTGAAATAGCTCATTCTGCTGAAGATGCTCTGAAAATGCAGCTTGAGGAATATGACCTACTCATGCTCGATGTAATGATGGGCCAGATTTCGGGGTTTAAGCTCGCAGATAAGTTAAGAAAAGAGATGGGGAATAGTGTACCTGTGATCTTTCTGACAGCCAAAGATACAGAAAATGACATACTTACAGGATTCAGTATTGGTGCTGATGACTATATAACCAAACCTTTCTCTGTTAATGAATTAACAGCAAGGGTAAAAGCTGTTCTGAAACGAACAAACTCTGCAAAAGAAAAAAGCCTGCCTATTGCAAAATTCGGCGAAATTCAGCTTGATACAGCCCGTAAAAGAGTAATAGTTAACGATGAAAAAATTGAACTCACAAAAAAGGAATATGAAATACTCAAACTCCTTCTCGAGAATCCTACAAAGGTATATTCAAGAGAGGATATTTTAAGAATCATTTGGGGGACCGATGTAATTGTGACTGACCGTACTGTTGATGTGAATGTCACCAGGCTGAGGACCAAGCTGGGAAAATATGGTCATAATCTTAAGAATAAAACCGGTTATGGTTACTTTTTTGAATTCTGAAAGCTATGCTGTTCGCGGATCATTCAGAAATAATCTTCTTCTCTTTTACTCGATAGTTTTCCTTGTATTTATTTTCCTTATGCTTGCCTATCTCTATAAGAGGGAAAAGGATTACCGTACAGGCACACTTAATGATGAACTTCATAACATAGTAAAAATCACAGGAAAATATATCTCAGCAAACTCTATCCATGAAAAGAAAAATTACATAATACTTGATTCCCTTGTAAAGCTTCTTCCCCAGGCAAATCTCAGGGTTACAATTGTTGATAAGACAGGTGTCGTACTTTACGACAGTTCTGTTCCAAACTGGTTATCAATGGAAAACCATTCACAGAGACCTGAAATAATTCAGGCTTCAGAGGAACAGTTCGGTACATCGGTAAGACTTTCAGGATCAACAGGTCAACCATATTATTACTATGCAGAATATATTGAAGGCTACTATATAAGAGCCGCTGTATTATATGATGTCAACATTGAGAATTTTCTTGCTGCAAAGAAAAATTTTCTCCTGATAATTCTATCAGCTTTCATAGCAATCTGGTTCGTTATGCTCATCATAACCAACAAATTCAGTGAATCGATTACCAGGCTTCGCGATTTTGCTCAGCATGTTGGCAAGAATGAACCATTCGACTTTGAGTCAAAATTTCCTAAAAATGAGATCGGTTTCATAGGTGAAGAGATCCTGACGATATATAATAACCTGCTGCAGACCAAGAATGACCTTGCTACAGAAAGAGAAAAACTTTTCAGCCATCTTGATGCCTTGAATGAGGGAGTGGCTTTCTTTTCAAAGGACAGATCAATTATTCTTAACAACGACCATTTTATTCAGCTGATGAATATGATTTCAGGTGAGCTCAAAATATTCACTTCGAACTTCTTTGAAATTCCTGAATTCTATGAAATAATTGATTTTATTGACAAATATTCAAATACAGATATTATAAGTCCTGACCTTCCTAAAACCGAGTACCAGGTTACCAAAGACGGCAGGTTTTTCAGAGTTCAATGTGTTATTTTTAATGACAAGAGCTTCGAAGTTATACTCAGCGATGTTACCAAACTTGGAAAAAGCAAATTGATAAAACAACAGATGACATCCAATATTGCCCATGAACTGAAGACGCCCGTATCATCAGTTAAAGGATATATTGAAACTCTTCTGAATGATCCTTCGATGGAGGAGAAACAAAAGAAGTATTTTCTGGAGAAAGCTCTTGCACAAACTGACAGATTAACCGGTCTGATCAATGATATTGTTGTTCTGAACAAAATAGAAGAGGCGGGAACAACTTATACTGATGAAAAGGTTAAAATCAGGAAAACAATAAAAGAGGTTGCTGAAAATTTCAAATCTGCTATTGAAACAAAAAATATAATTGTAGATATTGATATAGAAAGCAAAGTTGTTGTAAAGGGTAACAAATCGCTTATTCTTTCAATCTTTCAGAACCTGATTGAGAATGCCATCAATTATGCAGGAGATAATACTACAATTAAAATCATTGTCTATAATGAGGACAAGAAGTTCTATCACTTCTCATTATCTGATAATGGTGTAGGGATACCTGAAGAACATATGAGCAGGATCTTTGAACGCTTCTACAGGATTGATTCCGGTCGTTCCCGCAAGAGCGGAGGAACAGGCCTCGGCCTTGCCATTGTAAAAAACGCTGTTCTTCTTCATAAGGGAGATATACTTGTAAGAAACAGAGCAGGGGGCGGGACAGAGTTTCTGTTCACACTACCTAAATAAAGCACAGACCTGCTCCTGAAAGAATTCTTTTCGTTGATTAAAATCTTAACAATAATTTAACGGCAGGAAGCCCTGAAATAATATCTCAAAACGTCAATTTAGAAAAAATTTTTTGAATGAAAATTGGCAATACCTTCAGGGGAAAGCTTCTGACGAGTTTTCTTTTACTTTCAGCCTTCACAATCCTGACAATCATTATTTACTGTCTGTATTTTCTAAGGAAGAAAGATTTAATCAATGAAAGTCTGATGATGTTCACTGATCTCAAAGTAAGCTATATACAAGATATCAGGCTTTTAAGCGATTTTATCAGATTTGATGCATTGGATACCTCATTCCATATTATGGGGACAAGTAAAAATCTCGAGGCTCATAAATCAGTCAATAAAAGGACTGACGAAATACTGGCTTCCATCAGAAAAAGTAGATTTACCTCAAGACTTAATATTCAGTCAGATCTTGATTCATTGGAGTACCTCCGAAAGGCCATGAAAATGGAATTCGACGAAATAGTAACAAATATCAGAATAAGAGGATTCAAAGACTATGGAGTAGAAGGTGAAATGAGGAAGTATGCTCATTTACTGGAAAGCTCGGGGACAAACAAGGAACTTCTTCTCTCAATGCGCAGACATGAAAAAGACTACATAATCCGTAAGGAACCTCAATATATTGATAAATTAAACAGGTCAGGATCTGAGCTTATGAATCGGATACAATCAACCGAAAAAATGGTACCGCCTTATAAGGATTCATTGATTGAATTGGCGACAAATTATATTCAAAGGTTTAACTATCTTGTTGCTATTGAAGAGAAAATAGGCCTGTATAAAAATTCCGGCATAAAACAGGACCTGGAATCTATCTTCAGTAAATCGGAGACTGTAATAAACAGGATCGCTGAGAAAGGAAACCTTGAAAAGGATATAATGATCAGGAGACTTGAGCTAAATGCTTTCTGGTTTTTTTCATTACTGATCCTTGTAAATGTTCTGATCAGTGTATTTCTTTCAACATTTATTACAAATCCCCTTAGGGACCTGACAGTTTTTGTATCGAACATAACAAGAAATAACTTCAGTTCCGATAAATTGCAGTCGATAAGATATGCTGATCATGAGATCAAAATTCTTTTGTCAGAGTTCAGTAAAATGATGGAATACCTTTACGCCAGGGAAGCTGAACGTGATGAAGCAGAAAGGGCTCTGCGTGAAAATGAAACTAAGTACCGCAATCTTGCCGATCTTTTACCGCAAAGCATATTCGAAACCGATAAAGAATGTGTCCTTACCTATTATAACAGGACAATGGCTGACACGTTTGGCTTAAATGAATCTGTTACAGTCAGCGGACTCAAGATCACTGATATTCTGAATACAGACTGTGAAACCTTGTTAAATAAGGAGCACTCTTCCTCAGGAACGGATTTCATTGCACGGAAAAAAGATGGCGAAGAATTCCCGGTTTTATTATATGTCACAAGCATCCGAAAGTATGATGAATTGGAAGGAATGCGCGGAATTATTGTAGATATTACAGAAAAAATCAGATATACTGAAGAACTTAAAGAACAGAAAGCCAAGGCTGAACAGGCAGATAAACTAAAATCGGCATTCCTTGCAAACATGTCGCATGAAATCAGAACCCCGATGAATTCTATCGTAGGCTTCTCACAGATTCTGACTCAACCCGACCTCGATCAGGAAAGCAGGCAGGAGTATGCAGGTTATATTTCGAACAGCAGTGACCTGCTGCTGAAAATCATAAATGATATTCTGGATGTTGCCAGATTAGAATCAGGCCAGTTTAAGGTATCATACTCCGACTTTAACCTGAATATGCTTATGAACAAAATAGCTGTCCAGACCAATGAAATGAAACGAAATAGAAATAAGTCTCATATCGCTATCAGGGTATTCAAGTATTATGAAAACAAGGATTTTTGCATAAATTCAGATCAGCACAGGCTTGAACAGGTTCTGATCAATCTGGTAAGCAATGCCATTAAATTTACTCACCAGGGTTTAATTGAAGTTGGCTACAGAATAAGCGATAAAAAAATACTTGAATTCTTTGTGAAGGATACCGGGATAGGAATCCCTCCGGATAAAATTGATATTGTTTTTGAACGTTTTACCCAGGTTGAGGAGGTAAATAATAAACAATATGAAGGAACCGGGCTGGGTTTATCAATCTGTAAAAGTATTGTGGAACTCCTGGGAGGCAGGATTTGGGTTGATTCCATTCCTGGTACAGGTTCGGTATTCAGCTTTGAGATTCCGTTATTAAACAATTCATTCGTCATTGAGGAGGAAGTATCAATACCGCAAGTCGCTTGTACATCTGAACTCTTTGAGGGAGTAAAACTGTTGATCGCTGAAGATGTCGAATTCAATTACCTGTTCCTCAGGGAAGGGTTAAAACCATATAAAATGAAAATATTGAGAGCAGTAAATGGAGAGGAAGCTGTAAATATCATAGCTGAGGATCCCGATATTCCGGTTGTTCTGATGGATATGAGAATGCTGGTAATGGATGGATATGAGGCAACAAAACGTATAAAGAATATCAATTCATCAATAAGGATAATTGCAACAACTGCATATGCAATTTCGGGTGAAAAGGAAAAATGCATTGAGGCAGGTTGTGACAACTATGTTTCAAAACCCATCCAAATCAGACATTTGATTGATATAATTGGTAAATATATTGTTGCTTACAGTGATAAAAAATTATCACTCACATCATAGAGTATTTATTACCGGAGATTTTTCAGAAAATTCAGAATTGAATCATACAATCACAATTCCCTAGTAATCGAAATAATCATTGGCGATAATTTAAATACAAAATGAAAATTCATTTTGTGTCCGAAACTCCTTTTGTGATGAAAGCCACAGGTGTGCACACTGCTTTCATTGATCTGGAAGATATGCCTGAGATCTATGCTGCTGGATTATTTCAATAGCAGTTTTATAACTTATTCCCAAAACTGACTCACATGTAATCGGAAATGTTCTGATTCCATATTCTGAGTGTCGGGAATGATTAACATAAAATATTTGGTGATATTTGGCTGGAGATTCCTCACTTCGTTCGGAATGACAGATTCTTTTGAGTTTATTGGGGTGAAAAGCGGCGATTCGTGCAATATTCAATAAAACTTTAAAAGTATGAAGGCGAATCGCCGCTTTTCACCCCCCTCACCCCTGCATACTAATGGCTTGTCATTCCGAGCGTTAGCGAGGAATCTCCAAAACATATCAGGAAATTTGTTTATGATTGCCGATACTCAAATTCCATATTATCAGAAAATTGTTATCCAGACAGGCAATAAAATGACTAACAATAGTGTCACTGATTTTTGCCAGTAATAATTTAGAAGATAAAGTCCTGATAAAATCATTAAATCATTATGATTGTCAAATTCAATTCTTCCACCGGAAGATGAACCATGATAGTTTATCTCTTTACCCTCGTTATCAGTAATACAAAACTTTGTACACCAGAAATTATTGTATTTCCAGTTTGCCACTCCTCCCGGGTAATCGATTGTAGCTTTTGTCATCCATGTGTTGTATTTAATAGTTCCGATAACCAGATCATTCTCAGCATCAATTATCTGAATATCCTGATTAAAAACACCATTAACCTTAAACCAGAGCTTCCTGCTATTTATTTTAGCTTCAGCGTTACGCGACCATGTCTGTCCTTTTAGTGTTCCAACAAGAGTATCATTTGAATATATCTTGTAGTCCTGATTTAAAAATCCTTTATTCCAGTGCAGTATTGTTTTCATATATCAGAGTTTGAATAAATATGTTTTTATAATCATCAAATTCAAAATCACAGCAAGCAGATTGAATAGTCTGGTCCCAGATCCTGATTATTCTCATCTGCCTTCAGGTGAAAGGCTGAATGCAGCCATCTCCTCGCTATTGCGAACTACAAGTATATCCTGTGCAAGTATGGGGTGGTTCCATGTTCTGCCCTTTATTGCAGGTACCCGTGATAATTCGGTAAACTTTTCAGGATCTGCAGCGACCAGTGCCAGTTCGCCGGTTTCCGTTAACACCAGTAATATATCCTGGTCAGCCAGAAGTAATAACTGACCACCGTATCGTCCCTGCTGCCATGTGCGCCTCCCGTTCTTAATATTAATGCATGTAAGGCTGCGGCCATTAAAGCCATAAGCGTATTCATTATGTACAACAAAATCATTGAAGTTTGGTTTAAGCCCAGTTGTTGTCCAGTTCTCTGTAACTTTCCAATTGTCTGATTCATGCACCACTGTGATCGATCTGGTGCCATTAGTCATACTTCCGTTCAGCAGGATATTACCTTCAGTTGTTATTGCTGGTTGTAACACACGGTCCTGTAACGGCCATAGATGCTTCCAGAGAAGCTTTCCATCTGATGGGGCAAGACTGATTGCACCTGAGTCACTCATCAAAACAATCTGGTTTACTCCATCAATCGTAATAAGATGTGGTGAACTATAACTTTTACCATAATCAGGTCCTAACCATTCTGGCCGGCCTGTAGCCAGATCATATGCTGCAAGAATACCGGATGCAGCTATAAAAACCAAACTGTCTGTTACAAGGGGAGAGCTGGTGAAACCCCATCCTGAGTTCTTAGCACCAGTATCATTAGCAGCATTCCTGGACCAGATCACAGAGCCATTCATTGCGTCAAGCGCATTCAGGATTCCGGTAGCACCAAATGTGTATATACGATTATTGTGAAAGGTAGGCGTTGCGCGAGGACCAGCGCCGGCATGAGAGTCCCAGAACCGTGCCTTATCGCTATGTATCCAAACTAATTCTCCATTACTTAAGTTATAACATGTTACAACCTCTTCATCACCTCTTTGTTCCTGTGTAAACAGAAGTCCACTTTTAACTGCAAATGATGAACAACCGGGACCGATCTGCCGGCGCCATAATTCTTCAGGTGGTGAAGAAATCCAGTCTGTCTTGATCGTTGAACCATGGACAATGCCATCGCGGTCGGGTCCTCTGAAACCCGGCCAGTCCCTGCCGTCTGATATTCCCTGGTCCGGTATCATTTTTTCATTTAAGGTCTGAGCCAGAAATATCTCCTCCTGAGTTTTTGCCCATCGCCATGTAAAATAGTAATGAAGATTGCTTGACATGCCATTTGTACGGAGGAGGGTCCACACTCCGGAAGCAAGCAGGATAGTGACAATCATTGCTGTCCGACGGATCCTGACTGATAGATGACGACTTGCCACCAGGCAGAGAACAAAGGCAAGACTCATTACCGGGATAGAATTCAAGATGAACATCAATCCCATGTTTGCGGTCGCTATTGATTTATCCAGCAAGCGCGATGCCAGGAACAAGCCTGCGACCATCAACACTATGGTGCCATATCTATCCAGCTTTGGTGCATGGCTAAAGAACAACCACCAAACAACGACTGCCAATCCACCAACGACTCCTCCGAAAACAGCTATCATTAAAGCTTCATCGCTTGGTATGATAGCAGGTAACGCAAATCGTACCAGCGATTGGATTATTATTATAATGATACCGGGTAGTAATCGAAGGGATTTTTCGGTTTTTAAATCTCCGGATTTTGCTTGTTTATCAGAAATCATTTCCATAGAATATTTAATTATAATCAATCTGTCAGAAAAGGCTGATTACATTTATTAACATCATTTTCAGAAACATTAATTCTAAATTAATCTTTAAATCTCAGATTCCTTCAACAAATACTTATCATTTAACAAAATCGTAATTATTGAATTAATTATTATACATTTTATTGTTAATACATTAACAGAGTAATTTTGATCCTAAACATTTATTCCAGGTTATGATTGAAAAGATACTTTATCACAAAAAAAATTCGACTCCTGACTGAAAAAAAAACAGTACTCCCTATAGAAGTACTGCTCACTAAAACAACCTAAAAAAACCTAAAAATTTATATGCCTGATAGAATAAATGATCATAAAAACATTTGCAGGAATCAATTCTTATCTTCTGAACACTACAAAATTACAAGACCTATCCGGATTATCTTAAGCATTCTTGTTACATTTCTTTGAAGTTATTATTACAAATACTGTAAAATGTCTGACGTATGACTTAAAATTCTTTTTTAAATGTATTTCATTTAATTAACAGAATCCCTCCCCGGAGATGAAATCACCTATCCTGTCGATATTTCAGAATCTGATTGAGAATGCCATCAATTATTCAGGAGATAATACTACAATTAAAATCATTGTCTATAACGAGGATAAGAGGATCTATCACTTCTCATTATCTGATAATAATGAAGGGTACCACGACTGAGTAAGATTATTTATCCCAAAATTCTTTGTGATTCTTATCTTTGAAAATACAAATAATAAATACAGACATCAATGAAAAAAGTATTATCACTGATAATAACAGCAATCCTGCTGGTTTCATTTTCTTGTGAAGAATTCAGGAAAATTCCCGTCTATGCATGGACCGGAGGCCCGGGAAAAGCAACTGATACAGAAATAAAATCAAAATTACAGGACCTAAAGAATAAAGGTGTTGACGGCCTGATGTATAACTCTGGCTGGAATATTGAAGCCTATAAACGAGTTGGTAAAATTGCTAAGGAGGTTGGTCTTGAATTTCATACCTGGATCCCAACACTTACCCAGAACTATAATCCGGATATGAAACCGGAATGGTATGCTGTTAACGGGGTTGGTGAATCGGCATATGATAAACCTGCTTATGCCGACCATTATCATTTTGTATGCCCTAACCGTGAAGAGGTGCAGAAATATCTTAAGGATATGTATGTTAAAGTGGCTGAAATACCGGAAGTTGATGGTGTCCACCTCGATTTTATTCGTTTTCCTGATGTTATCCTTGCCAAAGGCCTCTGGAAGAAATATAACCTGGTAATGGACAGGGAATTTCCTCAGTTCGATTATTGCTATTGTGACAAATGTGTCAATGATTTTCTGTCTGCTACAGGTATTGATATAAAGAGTGTTGAAGATCCGTCACAGGTTGAAAAATGGAAGCAGTTCAGGTATGATCTTATAACCAGTCTTGTTAATAATTTAACAGAAGCAGTGCATGCAAAAAACAAAAAGATCACTGCTGCAGTTTTCCCCGGTCCTAATTCTGTGGCAAAGGTTATCGTCAGGCAGGAATGGGATAAGTGGAACCTCGATGCGGTTTATCCAATGCTATATAATGACTTTTATCTGGAGGGAACAAAGTGGATTGGAGATATGTGCAATGAAGGTGTATCAGCCCTGAATAATAAAATACCTCTCTACAGCGGACTTTTTATTTGTCCTGATCCTGCCGGTAAAGCCTCAAATCCTGATCCTGAAAATCATGGCTTGTCGCCCGAAGAACTTGAACCGGCAATCAGGGAATCGATGGAAAATGGAGCTGCCGGAATCTGTCTTTTCACCCCTGAGAGGATGACAAAGGACGACTGGATAGTATTTGAGAAAGCGATAAGGACACAATATATTAAGAAATAGGCGGAAGGCAGAAGGGCGGAAGGCGGAAGGAGATAATAAGATTAATCAATTTTTCAGGCTTCTGAGGAAACATTGGGGAAACTCAATGTCCTTAATGACAGCCCTGTCTACAAGCATCCTGCATTCATCAGGATTGCAGCAGGTTATGCAATTCCGTTTCAGTGCAACAAAGGATTTCAGTTTAACATCAGTTGATATATACCCTTTTTTTACAGGTTCATTCTGCATCAATCCTGTACTGAGGTATTTCTTATTGTCATCAGAAAAAATCGTAATAACCGTTGCCTCTGAACCAAGCTTTTCAAGCATCAACAGAGCCCCGAGAAAATTAGCTCCTGAGGAAATACCCACAGCTATCCCTAGTTCTCTTGCAAGCTTCTGAGCCATTATTATTGAGTCGCCGTCATCAACAGCAATCACTTCATCAAGCTGATCAAGTTTTACAATATCAGGTATAAATTCATCCGATATTCCCTGTATCCTGTGAGAGCCTACTTTATGACCTGTTGTCATAGTTGGGGAATTTGAAGGTTCCAGAGGATAAATCCTCACTGAAGGATTCATTTCTCTCAGGTAACGACCTACACCCATGATTGTTCCTCCGGTTCCGACCCCGGCCACAAAAGCATCGGCTTTTTTGCCATGCATCCTCAGCTGCCACCATATCTCAGGACCTGTAGTGGTATAATGTGTCATCACATTATCGGTATTCTCGAACTGCCTGGGAAGAAATGTATTATCAGATGACTGAGCCAATTCTCTGGTCCGTTGTATGCTTCCTAGAAACCCACCATCTGCTTTACTCACAAGCACAATTTCAGCTCCGAGGCTCCTTATCAGGTTTTTTCTTTCATCGCTCATCCAGTCAGGCATGAAGATTGTAACAGGATGTCCCAGAGCTCTGCCCACTGCAGAAAATGCAATACCTGTATTTCCGCTAGTTGCCTCAATTACCCTGTCACCAGGCTTAAGATTTCCTTTTGCATAAGCCTCTTTCATTATGTAAAGTGCCATCCTGTCCTTTATGCTGCCTGTCATATTCAGATGTTCGGCTTTTGCATATAGACGGTAAGGTTTGTTCTTATAAGTGAATTCTATCTCCAGAAGTGGTGTATTGCCAATAAGACTTGATAATCCGTTTATGCTTCTGCTTATATTTCCGGAATCAGTTTTCTTTCCCTGCATCTTGATAATTATCTGGATTAATTACTCAAATATAGGAATTTATCACTGTGCTCCGTTACACTACCGATAATCTCCGGGAGCCAGATACCAGACTCTTTAAGATCTGATAATACCTTCTCTGATTTGCTTTCAGAAACACAGATCAAAAGGCCACCGGATGTCTGTGCATCAAAGGCGATCATCTTAAGATTATAATCGAGATCCGGTGCAAAGCACGTATCGCTCTCACAATATTCCAGGTTGCGGAATGATGCTCCCGGAATACATCCGTCATCAACCAGATTATAGCTTTTTCCTATAAGTGGGACTTTCTTCATTTTGATATTTACAGTAACTTTGCTCGCCCTTGCCATCTTCAGTGCATGTCCTGCAAGGCCAAATCCTGTGATATCTGTGGCGCCCGTGATCCCATACTTCTTCATTACCTCAGCCCCTTTATTGTTCAGAAGCTTCATCTGTCTATTGGCCTCTTCAATATCTGCCTGACCGGCAATACCCATCCTCTGGGCAGCCATTATGATACCTGTACCCAAAGGCTTGGTAAGGATAAGCTTATCACCCGGTCTGGCTCCTGAATTTGTCATGATCTTTCCGGGATGTACATAGCCAACAACCGCAAGTCCGTATTTCGGTGGTGTATCATCTATTGTATGTCCCCCGATGATCCTTACACCTGCCTCGGTAGCCTTATCGAATCCACCCCTAAGCATCTCGGCATAAGCTTCAAGAGGCAGACCTTTTGAGGGAAACATAACAATGTTAAGAGCAAGTACCGGATCGCCACCCATTGCATAAACATCACTTATTGAGTTCGCTGCTGCAATTTGTCCGAATTCATATGGATCACTGCAGACAGGTGGGAAAAAATCAGTTGTAAATACAAGGGCAAGATCTTCATTGATCTTATAAACTCCGGCATCATCATGAGTATCAATATCTACAATTATATTAGGATCAGACTGCAGAGGCAGGAACTTCAATATCTCCTCAAGCTGTTTCGCAGGTATTTTTGCTGAACAGCCACCGTATTCAACAAGTTTGAGGAGGTCAGTTTTCATTTCTTAACTTTTAATCCTATAATATAGTCTCACCTCTACATCCCATGTTAAATCCACCCCTAAATCCCCCAGGGGGGACTTGAAATCATTTTACATATGTAATGTACTTTATAGGTAGCCTTCCTGATTTCAGAATATATGATTTTACTCCAAGATACATATTTCTAACTAATTCCATTGTTATCACCTCTTTAAGCC
>CALMJY010000122.1 GCA_937864815.1 uncultured Bacteroidota bacterium | reverse complement strand
ACCTGTCATTCCTGAATGAGTAAAGGTTGAATCTCCGATGACTGAAACCGATGGAAACAGCCCTGCATCAGCGGCTCCGACAGCCATTGTAACAGATGCCCCCATATCAACACACGCGTTAATAGAATTATAAGGAGGAAGTGCACCCAGTGTATAACATCCTATGTCGGAAAAGACACTTCCCGATTCATATGATTTCAGAGCTTCAATCAAGGCATTGAACACATCTGAATGTCCGCATCCTTTACAGAATGAAGGAGGCCTGTTCTTTACCAGGGCCGGAACTTCCTTACCATAACTGGTTTCCATTCCCAGAGACTTTGCCACAATTGAAGGATTGAGTTCTCCGTCACGAGGGACATTTCCGTCCATACGGCCAAATACCTTAATTCCATCATCAAGAATTCCTCTGAGGCTCTCTTCAACCAAAGGAGCTCCTTCTTCCAGAACGAGAACTGATTTGCATCTGCCGGTAATATCCTTTATCAGGTCTTTCGGGAAAGGATATGAAGAGATCTTCAATACAGGATATTCATGATTATTGAGTCCGATATTCTCAAGGAGATAATTATGTGCGATACCGCAGGCAATAATACCCATATCCCTTTTTGGACCATCTTTGAATGAGTTGTACTTTGAAAGACGGATTTCATATTTCAGTTTCTCATATGCCTCAATGAGGTACTTGTACTTCTTCCTTGCAATTGAGGGAAGAAGCACAAATTGAACCGGATCTGCAGGCAGTGAGAGTTTTTTTTCAGGAATCTGCCCCTTAAGTGAAACACTTGCCCTGGAATGTGCAAGCCGTGTGGTAATTCTGAATAAAACCGGCAGCTTATACTTCTCGGAAAGTTCAAATGCATCAAAAATCATTTCATAAGCTTCCTGCTGGTTTGAAGGCTCCATACATGGAACATTTGCGAACTTTGCATAAAACCTTGAATCCTGTTCATTCTGGGACGAATGCATTGAGGGATCATCTGCAGAGACAACGACGAGTCCACCGTTTACACCGGTCATTGCCGAATTGATAAACGCATCAGCGGCAACATTCAGACCAACATGCTTCATCGCCACCATTGCCCTTTTTCCGCAATATGACATACCCAGTGCAGCTTCCATTGCAGTCTTTTCATTTGCAGACCATTCCCTGTGTACATTCCTTTCAGCAGCCTGGGCCGATGACTGAATATATTCCATTATTTCAGTTGAAGGTGTACCGGGATAAGCATACATGCCGCTCAATCCTGCATCCAGTGCAGCCTGGGCAATAGCTTCATCTCCGAGTAATAAGAGGTTTCTCATATCAAGGAATTATTTGTTCCGGGTTCCGGGTTCCGGGTTCCGGGTTCATTATTTCGGGCAAATATTTAAATATTTTTCAGATATAAAAATGATAAATGACAGTGGCTTTAATAATAAGCAGGCAACCTGGCAGATATCAAAATCGTGTAACAACCTTTGAATCAATATTCAGATAGGATGCTATTTTTTCAAGTGCAGATGCATGATGACCAATACCCAACGCAAAATGATGGGTCGGACCTTCTTTAATCCAGTTTCTGAGAAATGTCCTGACATCAGGTTTAAAGAATCCCCTTGTATTTGTATTTCCTGTGGGCGGAATTGGTCCTTTAACAGATTCTCCTTCTGCTATTACAAATTTAAATTTGCCATCGAATGTAGAGCTTATTGAGAGCATAGTAATCGGTCCTTCCTTGATCTTGAATTCCACTCCGGCGCCCTTACCCGGTTTTCCGTGATATTTCTTCAGACTTCTAAGAACAGGTTTACCTTCTGCAATCGAAACATTATGAGGACCGTCATGACCTACAAGAACAAAACCATCATTGAAGTCTGCCGGGTGAAATTCAGCAAAACTTCCACCTATTCCCAGTCTGTCGAAAATCAGGAGTGCAATAAGTGTCTTTAGATCAGACTCGCCACACATGGGTATATGCTCTGCAGTAAGAAGTGAATTTCCAACAATAAGGTTTGACATCACCTTCCGAACCTCACTCTCTTCAGGTCCGTCATAATAATATGCAAGGCCGTCAAGTTTTTCTGACTTTACAAAATTAGAAAGAGCTACACTTACTTTAGCAGCAATGTGCAGGTCATCATCCGTAAGCTTCATGGATATAGGATCTGAAACCGGATCAGGAGTATCGAAAAAGCCAAGGATTTGCTTTTCTGCCCTGTTTATCTCTTCAGATGTAACTTCATTATAGTATTTCATCAGCTCATTGGCCTCACATTCAACTATATGACTACCAAACCATGAAGTAAACATCGTAGCATCTGTATGCATATCCAGCATTGCGTTTATAGGGTGACCCAGGTGGCCCAGGTGAGAATTCTTAAGATCATGAAGAACCCTGGCAGTTCTGCAATATTCATCCAGCTGCCAGTCGGCATCAGGATCATTGTCAAGTGTTCCGATTACTGTTTCCGGAACTTTTTTCCCCATCCTTACAGCAACACCTGCAAATTCAGGTAAAGAGCAGATATCGTCATTATATAGCTGCATATACGTAGAAGCTTTGGTATAGTCCATTGCTTTCATCGGCTGGAGCGCCACCATAACTACAGGTATATCAAGCGATCTGATAATGATCCCAAAGGTTCCGGAAGTGGCATATGTAAGCATATCACAAAACAGCATATCCGGATTTGCAGCCATTATAAGGGGAAGAGTATCGTAGGCTTTTCGGGGAGAATCGATAATTCCGAAATCAACTACATCAAAATCAGGCCTTTTAAGCTTTTCTATTAATTTTTGCTGCTTCTTTACCAGGTCTTCAAACAAACCCGGAAACTGTACCCAATACTTTTCATATCCTACGCCAAAAACACCAAGACGTGTTCCGGACTTAACGCTACCAGAATAATTAGGCTTGCTTTCTTTTAATGACATATTAATATAATTTAAATTTCTCCTATTTTATCTTCTTAACCCCTCCCTGACGGGGGTGTAGAAAAAGTACAAATCCATTAACCACAAAGGTCACAAAGGTTTTACGCTAAGGACGCAAAGTTCATATTGTCAGTGATCTAGCTTTGCGCTCTTTGTGCATTACTTTGCGTACTTTGCGGTTAAAAGACTTTTCTACAGTCCCGTTAAGAATAAACAATACCTGACTATTTAACAATTTTACTATAATTACCGGTACTCATATTATTTCTTATTGAAAACTTTTCCTTCAATTTTTGGAATCAAGGTTACCAGCATAAGAAATGCAACAGGATACATTAATCCTGCATACCACCAGAGGGGATTATAGGAATAATGTGACACCACCAGGCCTATCAGCGGATTTAGAATAAGAGCAGAAACCGCACCAGCAGAGCCGGATAATCCTACAACGGTGGAAGTTACCCTGTTTCCAAAAATATCGCTTATAGAAGTGATATAGTTTGTAATCCATAATCCATGAGCAAAGAATGCAAGGGTCATTAAAATAACAATAACCATGGTGCTATTAATAAAACCCACAACTGTAAGGGGTAGTGTTAAGGCTGCAGCTATACCCATTACAAACTTTCTGGCCAGATTTGTATTTGAGGTTTTTCTGAAAATAAGATCAGAAAACCAACCTCCGATAAAGTTTCCGACTCCCAGGGCAAGAAAAGGGATCCAGAGAATATTTCCTATATTCTCCAATGAAAGTGACTGACTTTCATTAAGATATTTAGGAATCCAGAACATATAGAAATAGAAAATCGGATCGAGAATAAACCTTATTCCAATGAATGTCAGGGCTTCCCTGTTTTTCAGCAATGAAAGGAATTTCACTATGTCATAAGAATTCTCTTTTACAATAAAATCACCGGAAACAGATTCTGATCCGCTTCTGATCCTTGTAAAGAAAAGCCAGGCTGCCAGCCATACAAAACCAAATAATCCGGTAATAAGAAAAAGTGATCTCCAGTCCATTTCTATCAATAACCAGGCACATAATGGCGGAGCAATAACAGCTCCAAGGGCAGAACCGCCTATTGCTATACCGTTTGCCAGGGCATGACGTTTCCGGGGAACCCTTTCAATGACCGCCTTAACTGCTCCGGGAAAACAACCTCCCTCCCCCAGGCCCAGCAGGAACCTGAAAAAACCTAAATGCAGGGCAGATGTGGCAAGGCTGTGCAATAATGTTGCAAATGACCAGAATCCAACTGAAACAGCAAGTCCAAGCCGGCTGCCGAATCTGTCTGTCAGTACACCTCCCAGGGTGAACATCAGAGCATAACTTATAAGAAATCCTGTATTCACAAATCCATAACCCACATCAGAGATTGGAATTTCTTCACGAATTTTGATTATTGAAACAGAAAGCACTTGTCTGTCAAGAAAACTGAGAGAAGTGGCAACAAGAAGCAGAGTTACCACAATTATCCAGGAATATTGGCCGGATCTTTTCATCTTATCAGCGGATGATGCTAACTGTCTCAATTGTAACAGGTCCTATAAGTCCCGATTTATTGAGAAGTACTTCTTTCCAGGGAATAGTCACATTCCCGTATCCGGGTACGGACGTACGCGTGATGTTTGTATTTGTATGTTTTTCGCCGGTGATGGCATCCCCTATTAACCTGTTACTCCAGGTATTTGCAACCTTGACAGTAAGATAGTTTTCACCATGAATAATAAGTCCGGTAATATCAAACCTGTGAGGTAAGGTCCAGGTAGTCCCCAGGAGTTTATTATTTAACCACACTTCGGCTACTTCCTCAATAACGCCCAGATCGAGGAAGATTTTTTTATCGTTCATTGGTTCCTTTCCAAAACGGAAAGAAAAAGGTTTTTCATATGTTGCAATCCCTGAGAAGTATTTTACTCCGGGTTCCGGTACCTCTGAAAGTGAAATAAGATTTTCCATAAGATATGAGGAAGAAGCTCCCCTGCCCGATGGAAAAGTGATTTTCCACTGACCATCGAGTCTCAGAACTGAACGATCAATTACTTTTCGTCTGTCCTGCTGGTTTAGCTGACGGTAAGCGCCCGGGGGTATAATAGTTACACCATCAGCAAGGTACTGAAGGTAGGGAGGATCCTGTGTGTCTATCCTTATGTTAGTATAGAGCTGGGTAGGCTCGGATTTCCTGAATAAGACAAAGGTTGAACCGTATGGAGGAAGAGTAAGAGGTATATTGATATGACTACCTGCTTCATTATAAATCCTTACAGGGACAATTTCCCCCGAAACAGGATCCCACAATTCAGGCACCTTATCATTCTGCCGGAATCCGCATAGTCGCGAAATCCATTCATCAGTAGTATTCCTGATAAAATAGAAATCAAGATTGTCTCTCTGATAATGTATATAATCAAGAAGAAATGAATTATCATCCCTGTAAACAAAATCAGGCTTCAGATTCAGGTACTTGAGCAGCTCCTCAGGATCGGTGCCTGTTATTACAGCTCCTTCGGCTGATAATTTTTTAAGTTTTTGTTCTACCAGCGGATTTCTGACTTTTTCCTTTTCAATTACGAGAAGACTGAAAGATGAGCCGTCGGGCAGAGTAAGCCGTCCATTTTTTACACTGAGATTATTAACAAGTATATCAGTATTAATTACTTCATAATCATAACCCGGTCCCACCCTGAAGTGTGTATTTTTTGGAGTTGCCGAATTTGGTACCTTGTCACCGTAATACCAAACCACATCCGCAACAAATTTTGTCTCCTGGAAAATGTAAGAGTTTCGTGACAGGTAATCAAAGAATGGTTTAACCATTGGCCACCATACTCTTTTATTATTAAAATGAGTACCGGCATGATAGACATACCCGGGATAACCTGTCCCACGGGGATTATGGCTGAAACCATGAAGTACAACCTTGTTCATTCCTTCACAAAAGGCACGGTCGCCAAATGATTTTATATCTCCGGGACCTTCCATCCAGTGCTGGAATGAGGTAAATGACTCTTCCTCTACAATTCCTTTTTCATAAATACGCGATGCAGCAGCCACCTCTTTTACAACACGCAGAATATCAATGCTGTCTGTTCCGTTAACATCCTTATAGTATCTTGAATGGTTTACCCAGAATTCTCCGCGTGGTATATCAAGTGCTCCGAGGGCTTTTAATGGTTCGGCAGGACCATTGTATAATGGATAACCCGGCCCTCCTGCTTCGCAGTTTATCCTGAGACCGTACCTGTTCGATATTTCCCTGGCTTTCTTATAGAGATTATTAATCATCAGTTCCGACAGGGTCTTTCTGAAATCGGATAAGACCTTTTCAGATATTTCAGGTTTGAATAATTCAGGAGAGATTAGTGAAGGAATGAATGGAGTAATATCATAACCGTTTAATCGCCGGAATTCGTTACGAAGAGATGAAGTCCATACAAATCCTCTGGCTTCATAGCTTGCAAGGTAGAGGCTTTTCAGTGCTGTATTACGGAAATCTCCATAAACAGTCAGGAGCCTGTTAATAACATAGAGAATATGAGTCTCAACAGCCACTGAATCAAAATGATCAATAGTAAGTCCGGCTGACATGGGACTTGGCATAACCAGCTCCTGTCCGGAGTTGGAACAGATATATCTGAAAATATCCCATTCCCCTGAGGGAACATCCCATTTCAGGATATCAGTATTAAAATCAAAAAACTGTGTGATATTTATCACAGAAGAGGAATCAAGAGTACCATTTACCGTACCTGCCGGAACAGCCAGAATAGCTACTTCCTCGTAATACGAAGGCCTTCCATTGTCTCTGAACGGAACCAAAGGCTTACCTGTTCCTCCGATCAGTGAAGCTTTCGGGAACTTAACATCAGGAAATGGAAGCTTTGTCTCTATCCTGCCCTGCAAGCCTTTCAGACTTACCTTTGAAAAATAGAGTGATTTTCCTGCATGTTCCGGTTTTACCCAGCTCCCACCGGCATTCCAGCTGCTTGCAAGATTCAAACCTACAGTAAGTCCAAGTTTGCCTGCTTCATCAATAACGGTTTTAAGAATTTTAAGAGATTCATCACTTAGAAATGCCGGACCTCCCGGAATCATAGTATCGGATCCAGGGACCCCAATCTCGAAAATGTCGAATCCGCTTATTCCGGCATTCTTCATATCCAGAAATTCCTGCTTTGCCGATACAGTGTCAATATTACCATTTAGACACCACCAGTATGCTTTTGGTCTTGCAGAGGGGGGAGGATTTTTAAATCCTTCGGATAGTCTTACATAATCATCCTGCTGCGCTAAAATTATAATAGTCGGATAAAAAAACAGGATAAGGCTTGCTGTTATTATTTTTTTGATCATAAAAGTATTCTAAACTACTTTCTAAAGTTAACTAATTGGTACATATTATCCTCAATAAAATTGTCATTTAACAAGTTTTACCGATTCTACTCCTGCTGTTAAAATATAGTTAAATGTTTTATCGTTACACACAATAATGTTTATTTTGCATTCGTAAAATGCAGTAGACGAGAAAAACATCCGGTCTGATTGAATAAAGCTTTATATACAATAATCCTGCTGGTACTGACTATTGGTGCCCTGAACGGGCAGGATTATATTCAGGTGAGTGGAATTATATCCGATGAAGCCAACAGGCTTGTTTCTGGAGCAGCAATTATATCTAAAAAGCTAAAAAAGGGTACAGTAAGTGAAGGACATGGTATTTATTCCATAACAAGTACTCCGGGTGATACAATTTTCTTCAGGGCTCTTGGCTATAAACGCTACCATACCATTATTCCTAAGGATTACGGGGGAAGGTATGCCAATGTAGACATCAGGCTCGAATTTGACACTGTCAGAATTGAAGGGGTAAATATACTTCCATGGAGAACCTATAGTGAGTTTATCAGGGACATAACACAGGATAAACCACTTGATCCGATAATAGAAAACATGAATGATAATCTGGCATCGATTTATGTTGCACTCCAGAACGATTTAGGCCTGAAAATTTCACCGGAGGCAGGTTACCATTATGTTGTACAGCAGGATTTTAATGCTCATGCCACCAAGAACCAGTTCCCGGTTAACAATCTTCTTAATCCCTGGGCCTGGTCTAAGTTTCTTCAGGGAGTAAAGAACGGACTCTTCAAAAACCAGAAATTCGAAAAACCTACCGAACCGAAAAAGGTGAAGAAGAAGGTAAAGAAGGAGTAGGCAGTTGGCAGTTGGCAATATTAAAAAGCAGGATTATAGATTTTGTCTTTGAATGTATACTCATTTACCCCTTTACGTGGTCGACGGAATTCATCCTTCTTAAGGATATCCGGGGGTAATTCATTGCCATCACCAAGAAAACCTGCTGCCATTACTGAGACCGGTTCAATATCGTCAGGAAGCCTGAAATATTCCCGGACTTTCTCAACTGAAAATCCACCCATCTGGTGAATATAAATATCAAAGGCCATTGCCTGAAGCGATAAATTTGCAACGGCCATTCCTGTATCGTAAAGTGCAAACCTGTTTGGTTTACCGTTATGTGTGAATTTTGTCCTTGCCAGAGCGATGATCAGAGCCCAGGCATTTTGTGCCCAGATCTGATTTGATTCTACTAATAAACCAAGGTAATCTTTAAAGACAGGTTTATCCTCACAGGTTGTATAAACAAACATCCACGGCTGTTCATTAAAACAGGAAGGAGCATGTCCTGCTGCTTCAAACATTGCCTTTATTTTGAATTCCCTGACAGGATGCTGAGAAAAGGAATATGGACTCCACCTCCCCTGTATTATTTCAAGTACAAGTTCTTTTTTCATGCTATTGTTTTTATGAACTATCTGAAAAAATATTTTTTAAAAAATACTTTTAGATCTGTCTACTTAACCCCTCCCTGCCCCTCCCCTTAAACAAATAAGGGGAGGGTACAAACAC
>CALMJY010000121.1 GCA_937864815.1 uncultured Bacteroidota bacterium | reverse complement strand
TGGTGATTGCCTGCCTTATCCACCAGGTAGCATATGTGCTGAATTTGTAACCTTTTCTGTAATCAAACTTCTCAACTGCTTTTATCAAGCCGAGGTTTCCTTCCTGTATAAGATCCAGGAAAAGCATGCCTCTTCCGACATATCTTTTTGCAATGCTTACAACCAGTCTGAGGTTGGCTTCCGCAAGACGCCTTTTTGCTTCAGAATCGCCTTTTTCCATGCGTTTTGCCAGTTCGATCTCCTCATCTGCAGACAAAAGGGGCACTTTGCCTATTTCCTTAAGATACATCCTTACAGGATCATCAATGCTTATACCCTCAGGAATCGTTATATCCAAATCTTCTTCAGTAATCTGGATATCTTCTATTTCCGCTTCAATGTCTCCAACAACATCGATACCCATATTCTCTATGGTTTCATATATTTTTTCTATCTGATCGGGCTCAAGCTCAACTTCCTCAAAAGCATCCATTACTTCCTTGTAGGTAAGCATGCCCTTGGATTTTCCCTTTTCTATCAATTCCTTAAGTATTACTTTTCTGCCCTCGTTATTAGGCTTCACCAGTTACCCCTCCTTTCTTTGGAAATTATATTTTCATACTCTTCCTCTGCATTATTATCCCTTTTAATTCCAGCTTTAATTTTTCAACATCTCCCTCTGTTTTTTCTGTGCCTGCAGTACTCAATATATCAAGAATTTCCCGTTGTCTTAAGTCAAGCTTCAACAAATCTATTCTCTTAATTATATCCAAAACTGCCTTATTATTATCCTCGCAATTACATTCTTCCTGCATTATTCTCACTAACCCGCTTACTGCTTTTTCAGGCAGAATATTCATTAACTCCGCCGGTACTATACCCTTGCCGCTTTCTATCCTTTCAAAGGCTATTTGGGCTATATTCCTGTTTTCCTCATCAGAAAAATCCGATACATTGAATTTACCCTTAATCTTCTTATAAACACCATTATCTAAAAATAAAAATGCCAAAAGCAGTTTTTCATAATGTGAAGCTTTTCTTTCACTGTTTTCGGGATTACCTTTTACTGCACCTTTAATCTGGATTTCAGAGTTCACAGCTGACGGCTTGAAAGCTTTCTGGGGTTTCATTCTTTTATAAATCTCGGAAAGAAGGGATTCTTCCGAAATTTCATGCTCTTTTGAAAGCTTCTTGATATACATTTCTCTTTCTACACGGTTATCAACCCTTGTCAGTAAATCTGCAGTCTTATTCAGGAAATTGATCTTGCCTTCTATCGACCCGGTGTTTATCTGACCTCTTAAAACCTTTATCTTATACTCTATAAGACTTAGGGAGTTGTCAACCAAACGTCTGAACTCGTCAACCCCGTTTTTCCTTATGAACTCATCTGGATCCTTTCCCTGTGGAATTATCAGCACCTTTACCGTGCATCCGATATTATTCAGGAGGTCCAGTCCCCTTGCAGTGGCTTCCTGTCCGGCTGTATCCGCATCATAGGAAATAATTATTTCTTCGGCATACTTTTTAAGCAGGCGGCCCTGTGTTTCAGTCAAAGCAGTACCAAGGGAGGCAACAGTATTTATTATTCCACTCTGGTGAAGGGATATTACATCCATGTAGCCCTCAACGATGATTAATCTCTTCATTCCGGAATTTTTGGCATAATTCATTGCGTACAGATTCCTGCCTTTGCTATAGGCAGGGGTTTCAGGTGAATTCATGTATTTGGGCATCGAATTGTCCATTACCCTGCCGCCAAATCCTATGACATGCCCCCTAATGTCAAAGATGGGAAACATGATCCTTCCCCTGAACCTGTCGTAATATCCTCCATGTTTGTTCGGAAGTATGAGACCGCTTTTTAAAATCACGGATTCATCAAACTTTTTCTCCAGCAAATACTTGTATAATG
>CALMJY010000120.1 GCA_937864815.1 uncultured Bacteroidota bacterium | reverse complement strand
CACCCTAAATATTTATCAGGTGCAGAGCACCGACAATATTTGTAGAATGATGGCAACCTGATTAATTTATCAGGTGCAGAGCACCGACAATATTTGTAGAATGATGGCACCCTAAATATTTATCAGGTGCAGAGCACCGACAATATTTGTAGAATGTTAGCAACCTGATTAATTTATCAGGTGCAGAGCACCGACAATATTTGTAGAATTTATGCAACACGTTAAACCATCAGGTGCAGAGCACCGGAATATTTCAATCACCTATACACCTCAAATTGCTGTATTCTTTTTATTAACTTTGGTCATCAACGCAATACAAATGACAAATAAGCTGACTGCCCGGGAAAAAATTGAAAGTCTTGTAATCCGCTTTGAGGAACAGTTCCATTCATACAAACACCACGACTATAACGAAACTCTTACCCGCCGCGACTTTATTGATCCTTTCTTCAAGGCCCTCGGCTGGGATATCGATAACGAAGCCGGATATGCAGAGGCTTACCGTGAGGTTATACACGAGGACAAGGTAAAAGTAAGCGGAGCCACTAAAGCACCAGACTATTCTTTCAGACTGGTTGGCGGTAAAAGGTTATTCTTTGTTGAAGCAAAAAAACCCGGTGTATCGGTAAAGGATGAAATACAACCCGCATACCAGGTCCGCAGGTATGGATGGAGCGCTAAACACCCAATCAGCATTATCACCGATTTTGAGGAATTTGCTATTTATGATTGCACAAAAAAACCGAAACCAACAGACAAACCGGCAGTTGCCCGGATTAAATACCTCACCTTCAAAGATTACATCAAAGAATTCGATTTCATCTGGGATACATTCAGCAAGGAACAGGTATTAAAAGGCAGCTTTGACAAATTCCTGCTCAGTGACACCCATAAAAAGGGAACCGCAACTGTTGACAAAGACTTTCTGGAATCTTTGGACAGATGGAGAACATATCTTGCAGTCAACATTAGCTGGAATAATAAAACACTGGATGAGGACGAGATTAATTTTGTTGTTCAGCAGACAATTGACAGGATCATCTTTTTAAGAATTGCAGAAGATCGGAGTGTTGAGCCATACGGAACTCTGAAACATGCTGTAAAACAAGGTAATCTTTATCAGAACCTTTTTGAATTGTTTCAAAGAGCAGATGAAAAATACAATTCCGGATTGTTTGATTTCAAAAAGGACAAGATCAGCCGAAATGTGGTCATAGAAAATAAGATTATCAGGACAATCATCAATGAACTTTACTACCCGGAATGTCCTTATGAATTCTCTGTACTATCAGTTGAAATTCTCGGAAGTGCATATGAACAATTCTTGGGCAAAGTAATCAGGATTACACCTGCCCGCCATGCAAAGATTGAGGAAAAACCTGAGGTCAGAAAAGCAGGTGGAGTATATTACACTCCACAGTACATTGTAGATTACATTGTTAAAAATACTGTTGGAAAACTTATAGAAGGAAAGACACCAAAAGAAATTTCTAAAATCAAAATACTGGACCCTGCCTGCGGCAGCGGTAGTTTTTTGATTGGTGCTTTTCAGTATCTTGTCGACTACCATAAAGATTATTATTCTGAAAATGGCAAACCCTCAAAAGGTAAAAAGGACAACCCGCTTACACCGGATGGACAATTGACAACGGCAGAAAAGAAAAGAATTTTGCTCAACAATATCTTTGGTGTCGACCTGGATGCCAATGCAGTGGAGGTTACAAAATTAAGTCTACTGATTAAATGCTTAGAGGGAGAAACAGAGGCCTCCATTAAACAACAACTCAGTATCTGGAATGAAAGGGTTCTTCCGACACTCGAAAACAATATTAAATCGGGCAACAGTCTGATTGAGACAGATTATTATGATAATCAGCTCGATTTCGGGGAAGAAAAGAAGATCAAACCATTCAGCTGGAAGAATTCATTCCCTGAAGTATCAGGAAAAGGAGGATTTGATGCAGTAATTGGAAATCCTCCTTATGTAAGGCAGGAACTAATTGGTTCGCAGAAAGAGTACTTTAAAGAACACTACCAGGTGTTTAACGGGATGGCTGATCTGTACAGCTATTTTATGGAGAGAAGTCTGAATCTCCTTAAAAATGAAGGATTATATGGAGTTATAGTCGCTAACAAGTTCATGAGGGCAAATTATGGCGAAGCACTCAGACGATTCCTCAAAGCCAATAACATATATGAAATAATCGATTTCGGCGATCTGCCTGTATTTGAAAAAGCGACAACATATCCATGCATTATCATTGCTGGAAAAGGAGGATACAATGCTGATCCCATTAACCTTACACTGGTTAAATCACTTCATTTCAATTCACTTTCAAAATATGTGGAAGAGAACCATACCCTGATTGAAAAGGATTCACTGAATGACGAAGGATGGAGCCTTACCGGAGGTGAGGAACAGAAACTATTGGAAAAAATTTCCAAATCAGGGATTCCATTAGGGGAGTATGTAAATAATAAAATCTACAGGGGTGTTTTAACAGGATTAAATGAGGCATTTGTTATAGATGAGGAGATTAGGAACCGGCTCATATCGGAAGATCCCAAGAGTGCAGAGGTGATTAAACCCTTTCTGGCAGGAAGGGATATTAAAAGGTATCAGCCACCTTCATCCGATCACTATTTAATTCTATTTCCGAAAGGGGTAACACGAGAAAAGGGTAACGCACCAAAGGATGAATGGAAATGGGTTCAGGAGAATTATGCTGCAATTGCAGAATACCTTTCACCGTTTGAGACAAAAGCTAAAAAACGATATGATAAGGGTGAATACTGGTGGGAACTAAGAGCCTGTGATTATTATAATGAATTTGAGAAACCTAAAATTATATTTCCAGATATAGCATTAAAAATGGAAGCAACTAATGATTCAAATAGATTTTATACTATAAACACATCATATATAATTCCCATGGATGATAAGTACTTGCTTGCTTTACTTAACTCTAGGCTTGTTCATTATTATTTTCTAAGTATAAGTAGTTCTATTCGTGGAGGTTATCTAAGGTTTATTCGTCAATATCTTGAAAGGATTCCTATTGCTGATACAGAAAGATACCGGAATGAAATTATCAGGCGGGTTGATTCGATGATTGATTTAAATATGAAGCTTAAGGAAAACAGGCTCCAGTCAAAGGAAGACTTGATTAAAGCAAGGATATCTCATGAAGATCAAAAAATTAATGACCTTATCTACAAGGTATATGAATTAACAACGGATGAAGTTAAGATAATTGAAAATTCACGTTGAATTATATTCCGGGCACTTTTATGGGCTGCAATTATATATAAAAGACCATGGCCTTAAATAAGTATACCATTATTTTATTTAATGTCTGTTAATAAATTAGGGTTTGGTGAATAAGTCATTCAGCTTTTACAAATATATATTCATTTTGG
>CALMJY010000119.1 GCA_937864815.1 uncultured Bacteroidota bacterium | reverse complement strand
CTGTCAGGTGGTACTTTTCAGAATAAATACATACTGGAGAATCTTGAGATTTTGCTTATGAAAAATAACTTCGAGATATTCTCTAATAAAAAGGTTCCTTCAAATGATGGGGGAATTGCCCTCGGACAACTGGTTATTGCCGCTAAAAAGCTAAGCACAGAATAATTTACATTGCTTATCCGGTAGTTATTTAGTCTCAGATACCTGCCATATTCATTTTTTTTGTAACTTTCTAATTGTTATAATAATAAGCTGACGGATTATGTGTTTAAGTATCCCTTCCAGAGTAATATCAATCAATGGAAATAAGGCAATAGTTTCTGTTGGAGGGACTGAATACGAAGCGTCACTTCAGCTGGTGGAAGATATTAAAGTTAATGATTATGTGTTATTACATACAGGCTTTGCCATTCAAAAGATAAGTGAAGAAGAAGCACGGGAAACTTTTAAATTACTCCTGGAATTAAGTGAAATTGATGAGAAAATCCGGAGTAACGAAGAGAGTAACATTTAAATATATCCTTTCTTTTAAGATGATATTTTATTTGATAATTTAAAACTCTATTCGATGAATAAAAGTAAAATATTAATTATTGACGATGACACTGATCTGGTAGCATCTACTAAACTTTTTCTCCAGAACCAGAATTTTGAGGTAACTTCTGCCATCAACACAAAAACCGGTTTTCAAATCCTGAAAAGCTTTAACCCGGACCTGATAATTCTGGATATTATTATGGACTCCAACCTTGAGGGATTTAATTTCCTGAATGACCTCAAGTCAGATAATTCCCTTAAGCATATCCCGGTTGTTATGTATACAAGCATGGCGAAGGCAATTGGCGTAAACATGCGCAGTGCGATTGAGGATGCTGAGAATTTTCCCAAAACAAGGTTTGTGGAAAAATCGGGTGACTGGGATGAATTATTATTTGCTATAAAAGATTTATTACAATAAATACTTTCAATAAACAAAAGTGAAGTAATAAACCTGAAATGCAAGCGGTAAATCTTAGAATTTTCAGGCTCGCATACTGGCTTGTCCGATTGCGTTGGTTTGCAATTCTCGGCATCGTAGTTGCTTATTTTACGGCAATTAATTTCCTTCATATAACTATTTGGACTTTACCGGTTTATATCATTATAGCATTCCTGATTTTTTTAAACCTCATATCATTTTCCCTGTTAAAATTCTTACAAAGATCAAACATCAAAAAATCCCTCAGGATAGTAAACCTGATTATTAATTTTCAGATATCAACCGATCTTATTGTACTGACCTTCCTTTTACACTATTCCGGTGGTGTTGAAAACCCTTTTATCGTTTACTACATCTTTCACATGATTATCGGAAGTATCATTCTTTCTACCATTGAAAGTCTTCTTCAAACTTCACTGGCTTTGATTCTTGTTGGAGCTATGACATTTTTAGAATATACGGGGATATTAAAGCACTACCCCCTGGAGGGATTTATTATTACCAATATGTACAATAACTTAACATATCTGATCTGTACAGGTTTAATATTTGTTACCACTTCCTACTTTGTTGTATATATTACTAAAACAATTATCCTTGAAGCAAGGAAACATGAATTAGCATATCTGGAAGCAAATCTTAAGCTGAAACAAAAGGAAAAGATCAAGAATGAATACGTTATGCGGATTACTCATGATATAAAAGGACATATTACCGCGATTCAAAGTTGTATTAACACCCTGCATAATAAAATATCGGGGCCACTCAATGTGCAACAGGAAGATTTTGTGAACCGTGCCCACTCCAGACTGGGAATCCTGAATAAATTCATTTCTGATCTTTTAAATCTTACGCAAAGAAAGCTGCAGCAAAAACAGGATAAAAAGTATTTCGATCTTAAACAGACTATTGAAGAATCAATGAAAATAACTGAAAACTACGCTATTGAAAAAGAGATCAGCTTAACAAAAAAAATTGATACTTCGATAAATGAGATATACGGGGAACAGTCTTCCATAGAGGAGGTTCTGATAAACCTTTTAATCAATGCCATAAAATACTCCCCTTCAGGTAAAAATGTAACGATTACAGCTGAAGATGCAGGAGAGGCAGTTCTGATCGAAGTAATTGACAATGGGATTGGAATTCCTGAGGGCGAAACTGGATTAATATTCAACGATTTTTACAGGGCCTCAAATGCTAAAAATATCACCAATGATGGAACAGGATTAGGGCTTGCGATTACAAAACATATTATAGAGAGTCATGGCGGGAAAATATGGGTCAATAGTAAACCGGATAAAGGGACTACCTTCTCCCTGTTATTGAAAAAAGGGAAATAACTTACTGCTTAAATAATCTCAGATGCAATATATTGATGAATATAGTGACAGAAAGTTTGCTGGCCTTATTATTGACAGGATTTCATCACTTACATCAAAAGAGGTTTCTTTAATGGAGGTATGCGGCGGTCACACCTGGGCTATCCAGAAATACGGGATCCCTTCTCTTCTTCCATCTAATATCAGGCTATTATCAGGTCCGGGGTGTCCGGTTTGTGTAACAAGCAAAAAATATATTGATAAGGCTATCGCATACAGCAGGTTAAGTAACGTTATAATTACAACATATGGCGATCTGATAAGAGTTCCGGGGTCATCCTCTACATTAAATGAAGAAAAAAGCAAGGGTGCTGATATCCGGATTATCTATTCAATTCTTGATGCACTTCAGATCGCCCGAAAGCACCCTGAAAAAAGAATTATTTTTCTTGGAATAGGTTTCGAAACTACTGCTCCTGCAAGTGCTGCCGGAATAGTTAATGCATCAGAGGAAAAGCTGACAAATTTCTTTCTCTTCAGTTCTCATAAAATAATGCCTCCTGCAATGGCCGCGCTTATTGAAGAGGGTATAACTATCGATGGATATATTGCTCCGGGTCATGTAAGTACAATAACAGGCTCTCATATATATGATGATATACCTGCAAAATACGGAGTTGGATGTGTAATTTCAGGGTTTGAACCTTTAGATATTCTCCAGTCAATATACCTGCTGGTCAAACAGATAAAAGAGAATAATTTCAGGGTTGAAATACAGTATAGAAGAGCTGTAAAACCGGAAGGCAATATAAAAGCTCAGGAAATTATGAAGGAAGTGTTTACTTTAAGGGATGACTGGTGGCGCGGATTGGGAGTGCTTGAAAACAGCGGGCTTATGATAAACGAAAAATACTGTGAGTTTGATGCCGAAAAAATATTACAGGTAAATGTTGAAGATCTTATCGAGGAAAAGGGATGCATATGCGGTGATATACTTAAAGGATTAAAAACTCCATCTCAATGCGGACTTTTTAAGAGGCAATGCACACCAGCAAACCCAATTGGTGCATGCATGGTCTCTAATGAAGGCGCCTGCAATGCATTTTATAGATTTAACAGATAATGGGAAAAAATATCTTACTGGAACATGGGAGCGGGGGAATAATATCCCTCAATCTCATAAAAGAGATGTTTATAAAATATTTCGATAATCCTGTATTAAATAAACAAACAGATTCTGCTCTGCTCAGCACTGAAAGCGACCTTATTTCTTTTACAACTGACTCCTATGTTGTTGATCCCCTGTTTTTTCCCGGTGGTAATATTGGTAAGCTTGCGGTATGTGGTACGGTAAATGACCTTGCTGTTTCAGGAGCAATTCCCAAGTTTATAAGTGTATCATTTATACTGGAGGAGGGCTTCTCTTTCGAAGAGCTGGAATTGATAGTTTCTTCAATTGCAGATGAGGCAAAAAAATCTGAAGTAATGATAGTTACCGGTGATACCAAAGTAGTAAACAGGGGTAAATGTGATAAGCTGTTTATAAATACTTCCGGAATAGGTATCCTCAATAAGAAGTACAAACACATAAGCACTTGTGATAATATAATACCAGGTGATAAAATCATAATAAACGGAACGATCGGAGACCATGGAATGGCTGTAATGGCTGCCCGGGATTTTGCCGGTTTTAAAACAGATATCAAAACAGATTGTGCCAGCCTGAACTTTTTAATAAGAGATGTTCTGGATGCTAATTGTAATGTTAAGTTCATAAGAGATGCTACCCGGGGTGGGATTGCAACTATTCTGTGTGAACTTACAGAGAAAATGAACATAGGCATTGAAATCGAAGAGTCAGCAGTGCCTGTCAGGGAAGCTGTGAGGGGAATGTGTGAATTGCTTGGTTTTGATCCCTTCTATGTAGCCAATGAAGGCAAAGTAATAATGATCACTTCAGCTGAAGATGCAGAGAGAGTTGTTGAGGTGATGAGGCAAAATGAATATGGTGCAGATTGTTCTGTAATAGGTGAAATAACAGGGAACCATATTGGAAAAACTATTTTAAGGACCACTATCGGGGGAAGAAGAATAATAGAGATGCTTTCAGGCGAACAATTGCCTAGAATTTGTTAGAAAAATCATTATGCACGAATTATCGATTACAATGAATATTCTGAACATAGTTGAGGAAAATGCAATAGACCTCAATGCAAAGACTGTTCATGAAATTGAAATTGATATAGGCGAACTAAGCGGAGTAGACGATGATGCATTACAATTTGCAATGCAATGTACAGTAAAGAGTGAGTTACTAAATCATGCCTTGCTTGTAATTAACAAAATACCGGCAAAAGCAAGGTGTAAAACCTGCAATCATGAATTTGACGTAAGCGACTATTATGCAGAGTGTCCTGAATGTCATGGATTTGATAACGATATTTATCAGGGCAAAGAACTTAAAATAAAATCCATAACAATTGATTAATATCTCAGAGATATGGATTTTCTATCTTTATAAATATTTTTTTACTTATAATTCAATAAAATATGTGTGAAACATGCGGCTGCGGCCACCCCGATAATAACATAACCTTCAGGAGACCTTCACATCCTCATACCCACCCCCATGTCCACGAAAGTTCTGATGATTCTCACAGCAGGGTAATAAAGATCGAGAGGGATATCCTGGCTGCCAATAAGCAGCTGGCAGAAAGAAACAGGGGATATTTTGAGGCGAAAAATATTAAAACACTAAATCTGGTTAGTGCGCCCGGTTCAGGTAAAACTACACTGCTTGTAAAAACTATTGAAACTCTGAAACGAGATATTAATTTTTGTGTTATTGAAGGTGATCAGCAGACAATGAATGATTCGGAACGCATAAGTGCTACAGGTGCCGAAGTAATTCAGATCAATACCGGAAACGGTTGCCACCTTGATGCAGATATGATCAATAAGGCTGTAAAAAAACTGAATGTTCCTGAAAACTCTGTTCTCGTTATTGAAAACGTTGGCAACCTTGTCTGCCCTGCATTATTCGATCTTGGTGAAGCTTATCGTGTGGTAATTATGAGTGTTACAGAAGGAGATGACAAACCACTCAAATATCCGAATATGTTTCACACATCTGATATTTGCCTGATCAATAAAACCGACCTTCTTCCCTATGTTGATTTTGACATTGCCAAAGCAAAAGAATATGCATTAAAAGCTAACCACCACCTGAGGTTTTTCGAAATATCTGCAAAGACAGGGGAAGGAATGAATGAATGGTTTGACTGGCTGAGAGGACTAAAATGAAATGATTTTCTCAGTAAGCTCTTTAACTTCCCTGTAAATTTTCTCATACATTGTCTGAATAACAGGAGTAAAATTCTCATCAAAGATCCTGTCTTCAACAATTTCAACAGCAATAATATAAATATTGCGGGGCATATCCAAAGCAAGTTTTTTCCCAAGGTCAACAGCTGTAAGAAACGAGACATCGTGGATACTTGAAAGATGGATGGTACTGTTGAAATCCTCAGGCAATAACTGGTATACTGTTCCCGGCACTCCATCCTTTGTTCTGATGGCATCAATAAAAATAACAGTCTGATAACCCTGAATATATTCCAGCACTTCCAGTCCGCCGACAAAGGCAGTTTCAAAATCTATTCCCTTACCGGTAAGATCACTCTCTAGTCTTTTAACAAGTTTTGGTCCGATGCCATCATCTGACAATATTTCATTACCTATTCCGTGAATAAGTATTTTGTTTTTCTCCATGTAGTTTTTCAAAAAATGCCCTCTGGGGGCCATAGCCGTCAAGTTAAGACTTTTTTTTGTTGAAGTTGAGTGGTAGCAAAAGTTTCCCCTCCTTTTGAAGGAGGGGTGTCCCGACACATCAGTGTCGGGACG
>CALMJY010000118.1 GCA_937864815.1 uncultured Bacteroidota bacterium | reverse complement strand
TTATCCTGAATACTGCTGCGGCTCGCCGCTTCTTTCCCTCACATTTTACCACAAAAGAACCTGTCATCCCGAACCCGCTTCAGCGGGAGAGGGATCTCCTTCTTATAGTGAGAAAATATATAAATAATATGTGACTAAAGATTAGCTTTTGAAGGAGGGGAAACTTATAATCCTACTTCAATTCAGTTTATAATTTCCTTAACTTGACGGCTATGCGTTTCGGCGGGGGGAAACTTATACTACTCCTTCAATTCTGTTTATAATATACTTAGCTTGACGGCTATACCCCAATGTGGGCTTTAATAACCACTGTTTTTTAATAAGTGCCGCTTCAGCGGCATATAGGGGTGGAATCCTGTAAAAAAGACTATTAAGTTACGTGGTTATATTTACTCAGCTATAAGTCTCTGTTACTCAATCAGTCTTTCATAGTTGGTATCAAGCGGCCTTTTGTTGATAAAATCGAAAAGCGTAAGATTACGGATATTAAAGAAATATGACCAGTAATTCTGAAGAGACTGTACATAAGCCCTTCTGTTCTGATCCTTTTTGGTATCAGCATTATTGAGCTCAAGAACAGCTATTTTGCCAATGAGGAACCGCTGTTTGGTTACTTCATACATTTTCATGGCAACGGTATCTGATTTTGCAGCGATAGCAACCTGTGCGGACTGGAGGTTGAATTGTTCAACATCCAGAAGAAGGTTCTGCTGAAAATCTATTATAGCCTGTTGTGACTGAACCTGTGCCAGTTCAAGGCTCGATTGTGCCATTCTGTACCTGCCCTGACCCAGACCCCAGTCAAGTATTGGCATTGTAAATCCTATTCTTACTCTCTGCTGTTTGTTAGGATCGGAATATGCCAGGTTAAAATCCGGATCCTGGTCACGTAACCCGAATGATGCCATCAGGTTGGCATTGAGACCCTTTTCCGCCTTTGCCTGAGCCACGTTGCTCTGTGCGGTAAGAAGTGTCAGCTGCTGGTTAATCATCTCAGGATTATTCTGCATAGCCAGATCGAAGACCTCCTGAGAATTGACCTGCAGTTCGGGCACGTCTGATGGAAGAGTAAGCTCCAGCCTGACGTTTTCATTGAAGCCCAGAAATGACCGCAAACGTATCTCCCTGTCTCTCAGGTTCATCTCAGCTTCTTTCCTGGCAGTTTCGGCGTTAAGCCATGACAATTGCATCTGAAGCAGTTCGTCCTCGGCAATAGTCCCAAGATCATATCTCCCTTTTGCAATTCTCCACAGTGTATCGGCATTTGAATAATTCATCTCGGCAATCTGCTTGTTGATCTGGGCTGTTGCAAGAGAGAAAAAATTCATTACAGCCTGCTGGTGTACAGTCTCTATATTTGAAAGGAAGGTTTTCTTTGCAGCCTCATATTTAAGAGGTTCTGTTTTTTTCTGCCATTTTAATGCATTGTATCTGAAGAGAGGCTGGGTTAATCCGATACTCAATGGAGTTGTAATATATTGGCGGCTTTCATTTTCAAGATCATTGAACAGAGTAAGATCAGACTGCATTGAAACTGTACCGCCCGTAGCACCTATATTCTGTGAAAGTGACAAAGATGCAAGATTACTTATAGTATTGGATGTACGGTATTCATACCCGTTTGTAGATGAGTTCCAAACCTTTTCATATGAGTTACTGAAATCGGGAGTGGTACCGGTAAGACTCAGGGATGGCCTGTATTGTGCCACAAAGGTTCTGTACTGCCAGTAACTTGCCCTGAATCTGTGCTTTGCCATCAAAGCATTCGGGGATTGTTCCTCCGAAAGTTTGATTACTTCGTCAAAAGTGAGCTTTTTTATCTCCTGGGCTTCGGACCAGACAGAGGTAAAAATAAATATTACTGAAATGATAATAAATTTCAGAGACTTCATAAAACACTTGTTACTCATATCTCAATGATTCTATTGGGTCTTTTTCCGATGCTCTTTTTGCAGGAGAATAGCCGAATATTACCCCCACAGCTGCCGATACGCCAAATGCTATAACTACAGAGAAGAAGGAAACAATGGTCATAATTCCGGCAATCTGTTCAATCAGCTTAGCCATGACCACTCCGAAAAATATTCCGATAAATCCTCCTGATACACTGATCAGAACAGCTTCTGAGAGGAACTGGACAACTATATCCATCTTCTTGGCACCTATAGCCATCCTTGTTCCGATCTCCTTAATTCGCTCCATTACAGAGGCAAACATTATATTCATAATACCAATACCACCAACAATAAGTGAAATACTGGCAATTGCACCCAGCACAATATTAAAAATATCCTTTGTCCTCTGCTGCTGTTTCAGAAGAAGCTCAGGAACTGTAATCTCGAAATCCTTGACACCAGTATGTCTCCGGGTCAGCATCCTGCTTAATATCTCAGTGGTAGGCTGGAGCTGTTCTGTTTCATTAACCTGAACAACGATCCTGTCGAGCTGATTATAATTTGTTTCCGAATCGGCAGAAGCATCCGAACTGCTCGATACAATCCTTGCCATCATCATGCCTCCCCCTCCGAAGAACTGCATACCGCTTGCTTCTGATACAAGTTTTGTATTTACCAGTGCCCGGTTCTGGTATCTTAACAGCATTGTTTGAATAGGAATATAGATGTTATCATTATAAACATTAACCCCTTTTTCTTCGAAACCTGTAAGGCTCACATTGGTTTTCTGCAATACTCCGATAACCTTCAGCCAGATACCGTTGAATTTTATGTACTGGCCGATCGGATCAATCTTACTGAAAAACTTTGCCCTGATATTTGCACCAATAATACAAACCTGGATCCCATTCTCTTCCTGAAAATCATTAAAGACTGTTCCTGCTACCAGCGGCAGATTGTAAAGTTCAAAATAGTCATTAGACACCCCCACCAGTTTGGCAGTGTATTTTACTCCATTCAGCATGGCAGTGGAGTTGAATGAAATTTCCGGGCTTATTCTCTTCACTGAAGGTAAAGTTTCCTTAATTGCATCCACATCGAGCATATTAAGACCCCTTGAAAATTTCTTCTGTTGCTTTTCTCCCTCCTCGGATGATGATGATTTATCCGGAATCACAGGATTGATGAGGATATTGTTAACACCCACCATTTTCATCTGGTCCATTATTTCCTGTTTTGCTCCCTTTCCTATAGCAAGCATGGCAATTACGGCAGCAACCCCGAAAATGATACCAAGAGCAGTCAGAATTGACTTAAGCTTGTTTGAAACAATCGATTCAACTGCTATCTCAATATCATGGAAATATCGTAAGATGAACTTTATCATTTTATTGACTTGTTAATTGCTTAATCTTTCGTCTGAATCCTGCAGCAGTAAAAAAGGATCTACTTATTGATTTCAGCCTGTTTTACCACATTAGTGGTCCTAACAGTTGTATCCCCGGGTCCTGCACCCTGCTGGTTCCTCATCATACGCATCCTTCTCATAGCAGCTGTATCCCGAGGTCTGCCTCCCTGATTGCCACCCATTCTCTGGAATCGCTGGATCATCTCGGGCGTCGGAGCCTGCCCGCCTGCCCTCTGAAATCCCTGTCCCATCTGAGGTGGTGGTCCCTGACCAGGTCCAAAAGATACCATCATCTTATTTTGTTCCCTGGCTCTTTCAGCCTCTTCCCTGATTCTCTTCTCCTCAGCCTTTCTGGCAGCTTCCTTCTCCTTAATTACGGCAATCAGATCCTCTCCAACAGTATTGAAACTTTCAGGCTCTTCAGGTGTGCTTAAATATATTTGAGATCCTTCTGCTATTCCCTGCTCCACGATCACATTATTCTCATTTGACTCACCAAGCACCACAATCTGCTTGTCTCCGTTCTTCATATAAACAAAAGGAATACTGTCAGCTCCGGCCTGAACGCATTCAAGCGGAATATATACTACGTCAGGAATTGTTTTGGTAACTATTTTATTCCCGGTTGTCATTGATGGTCTGAGAATGGGATCTGATCCATCCACTTTAATAAGAACTTCAAACACCTTTGCGTCGGCATTCGGTAGCTGTTCCCCGATATTTGCAACACTTGTTACATTTCCGGTATACGACCTTTCCGGAAAAGCATCAACCATGATCTCTACCTTCTGACCTGGCTTAACCTTGCTTACATCAATCTCATTGACATAAGTCTTTGATAACATGGATGACATATCAGGAAGGGTTGCCACAACATTGTCCCATGGATTAATGGATGACCCTACTTTTCTCTTATTACCCATACGGTCTCGCTTATAGATCACCATTCCCGGAGATGGGGCTGTAATTGTGAAGTTGGATAACAGATCCTGCAGGTCCTTAACCCTTTGCTGCTGTTCAGCCAGCTGATTCTTCTGGTTGCGCATTTCAGATTTAGCCTGTTCCACTTTAAGAGCATAACTTCTGATTGACTGATCAAGAGAACGGTTTGCCTTATCGAGCGCGATTTCAGCCTGCCGTATTGTTGTAGGGGGCTCATATTTAGACTGCTGGAGTGTTATTTCAGCCTCTTCAACAGTAAATCTAAGGTTCTTGATATTGTCCCTCAGATTACTCAGTGTTACCGCTGTATCAAGGATCTTCATCTCAAGGTTTGTCTGAAAAGTGGTAAGCCTTTCAAGCTCATCCTTAAGAGTGTTATCAAATGAAGTTCTGTCGAGACTGGCTATAAAATCACCCTGCCTGACCTCAGTTCCTTCAGGTACAAGATCCTGGATTTTTATATCCATAACCCTTACATTCCTTGCCCTTGTAAATTCCGGTCCCCTTATATCGGTAGAATTCTCAGCCTGCAGTTCTCCTGTGGTTGTAACAATTATATCGAACTGTCCTCTTTTTGATTCTGCATACAGATTTGCCACATCATTCTTTGAGGTAATTTTATTGAAGATTATCAGGAGAATGATTGCAAGAACCACTACTATTCCTGTAATAATGACCGTCCTTTTCATTTAGCTTTTAATTAAAATATTTACTTCAACCTCCCTACATGACACTGAAAACCCCGGTTTTATTCCCGTTGTTCAGGGATTTGCAACATGTTTAAGCATTTTTAACAATTTCTATTACCCTGTCAGCTAAGCCGTCAGCTTCTGAAATTGTCGGACCCTCAGCATAAATCCTCATAATAGGTTCGGTATTCGACTTCCGGACCTGCACCCATCCGTTTACAGTTTCAATCCATAATCCATCCCTTTCATCGATTCTGTGTCCGGAGAAACTCTCTTTTATAGCTCTGAGGAACAGGTTGAAATCCTTTGATGGATCAAGAGTCAGTTTCTTCTTTGCCATAACGTATTCCGGATATTGCTTCCTGAGCAAAGAACATTTTATCTTTTTCTTTGCCAGATGTGAAAGAAACAGGGCAATACCCACAAGGGCATCACGTCCGAAGTGAATTTCAGGATAAATAACTCCTCCGTTTCCCTCCCCACCGATAATCGCATTCCTGGCTTTCATCTCCTCAACCACATTAACTTCCCCGACTGCTGCAGAATAATGCTTACAGCCATGATTTTCAGTTATATCCCTCAGAGCCCTGGATGATGAAAGATTTGAAACAGTATTTCCCGGAGTGTGTGAAAGCACATAATCAGAAACAGCAACAAGTGTATATTCCTCACCAAACATTGATCCGTCTTCACAGATGATTGCCAGCCGGTCAACATCAGGATCCACAACTATCCCTATATCAGCCTTCTCTTTTATAACAAGAGATGAAATATCTTTCAGGTTTTGAGGTATTGGTTCCGGATTATGTGCAAAATTTCCATCCGGGTTTGTATTGAGCTCAATTACCTTTTTTACTCCAAGTTCCTTAAGAAGCTGTGGTACAATAATTCCACCAACTGAATTTATGCAATCAATGGCTATCGTAAATCCTGCAGTTCTGATTGAATCAACATCAACCAGTTTAAGTCTGAGTATCTGTTCGATATGTTTACTGTTCCAGCTTTCATCAAATTGCAGCTTACCGAGAGAGTCTACACTATTGAAAACAAAATCCTCCCTGCCGGCAATATCAAGTATTTCATTACCCTCTGAAGCAGATAGAAATTCACCGGCTTCAGTAAGCAGCTTAAGTGCATTCCATTCAGCAGGATTATGGCTTGCTGTAATGATAATTCCGCCATCCGCACCGGAACCGGCAACTGCAACCTCCACTGTGGGAGTGGTTGCCATTCCCAGATCGGTGACATTGATTCCAAGGCTGCGAAGAGATGC
>CALMJY010000117.1 GCA_937864815.1 uncultured Bacteroidota bacterium | reverse complement strand
AAAAGTTACAAAACCTTTTGTGAGAAAGCCGAGAGACAACATAGAGCCAGAAAGATAAAGGTATAATATCCTTCGCGAATACAGGCTTTTAAAATAGAAAAGAACAGAAAGACAGATAAAAAGAGCCAGTGTATTCTCCAGCATATGATTTACCGAGATCCAGTTTACGGTAGGCATAGTGATCCAGGACAACAAAGGGAGCCAGCCGGTGAATGTCTTTTTTAAAACTGTATTCCATATTAATACCATTACAATGGCAGTAATAAAAACAGTAAGCAGAGAATAGAATCTTTCCACGAACCTGTTGTCTCCTAAAATTCTGAACAGAAATCCCTCTATTCCAAAGGCAAGAGGAGGATGCTCGACAAAAACGGGGAAAATGGTATCAGAAAAATGAGGTTGCCAGAAGGTACCTGTGCCATTTGCCATATTTCTCGACAGAACTGCATAAATAGTTCCATCCATAAACATCCCGTCAGAAAGCCATGAATGGCAGATAATAAGAATGAATATTCCTGCAATTGCTAAATAAAAATATTTTACATTAAATACCTGACTGTTTTTTTCAGAATTCCCTCTCAAAATATTCAGCTTTAACAGATTTCCAATATAGATGGCTGCTTATAATCAACCTTATAAAAGTATTAAATTGTTTTAGTTAATGACTTTTTGATCAGGGTCACTTTCAAAAATCTTTTCTCTTTTTCCATTGTATAAAACTCTGTAAAATGTGCCATTCTGGTAAAGCAATAATTCACCTGAATGATAGTTCATCATGCCGGCATCAGCACCTAATAGTTTATTGTTAAACATCGATTTTACTTCAGGTAATGTGGTATGCCCGACAATTATCCTGTTTACTCCGTAGAATGAAAGTATTGAATCTAGTTTACTCTCATTGAACTGTTTATCAGCAAAATAATTACGATAAGAAAGCATCTCATCAATATGACTGTATAAGATTCTCCCTCCTGTGGTATCTGAACCTAAAGCAGAACTTCCGGTCAGCTTTTCCCTGAAAATCTGGTTAATCTGATCCATGTCCATTCTCTCCCTTACCAGCTCAATTGAAATACCTGCATGTGTGAAAAGAATACTGTTTATTTTTACAATGACAGGCTTATTTCGTAACCAGTTACCCAGAACAGAATTTGAAAGGAATAAAGAAGAGTAGGATTTCCCAATTATCTGTTCTGCATTCATGTACTTGGTATTAATAAACTGGCTGTTTCCTGTAAGAATCATATATTCGTGATTGCCAAGAATTATATGAATCTTACCCCCGGCAGCCTTTGCCTGCATCTCAAGTCCGAATAAATGCCAGAGTATTTCAGTAACCATTGGTCCCCTGTCGAAGATATCACCTAGTATAACAAGATGGTTCTTACCAAAACTCCAGTTCAGATACCTGTCTATTATACCTGATTTTTTAAGTAATCTGATGTAATTTTCATATTCCCCATGAAGGTCTGACATAATAGCAATACTTTCTTCGGTGGAAAAAGAAACACTCTCATTTACTTCGGAATGATAATTCTCCCATAGAGCATTATAACCAAAGCGAAGATCGTATCTTTTACTGAGAACATTAAAATTCTCAGGTGATACTTCCATTTTTCTTACAAAACCGTTTCTTATTATCAGGGCTGTAAGTTTATTATTTTCAATGAAAAAATATGGCCCGTCATAAACCGATTCAGCAACCTGGGATGAATAAGCTCTTTTTATAAAAAAAATCTGGATTGTAAACAGGACCAGAATCAATATTTTTAATGGTTTCTTCAATTTTTCGTTATTTCTGGTTATATGCATCCGGGAAAGATACTGCTACACATTAAAGAATAGAAAGTTCCTTCCTGATTCTGATATCAATTGTGTTCCTGTTAGATATTAAAAATAATATATTTACATAAACAGAACAAAACAAACCCATATCTTGTTTATTTTTCGTGAAAACAAATTCATGAGCAGGAAGGAAAAGAGGTTGGGAGCCATAATCGCTGAATTATTTATGATAATGGCCTTAGTATTTTCATCAGCAAATCTTATTGCGGATGAGCCTGATCTCCTTTTCATGTCGGATGAAATCATAAAAATTGAGCTCCGGTCGGATTTCACAAGAATTATTGGTGACAGGACTGAATTTCAGGAATATCAGCCTGCAGAACTCGAGTACCAGTTAAAGGGAGG
>CALMJY010000116.1 GCA_937864815.1 uncultured Bacteroidota bacterium | reverse complement strand
TCACTCATTCTTTATAATGACGATGTCAATACATTTGAACATGTCATCAAGTCACTTGTCGAAGTATGCGGACATGATGAGGTTCAGGCTGAACAATGCGCACTTATAGTGCATTTTAAAGGAAAGTGTGAAGTTAAATCGGGACCAGTGGAAGTCCTTAATGCAATGAGCCGGTCTCTTAACAAAAAGGGTCTTAATTCAAAAGTCGACCTTCAGGTTTCATGACGATAAAAACGGTCTCATAAATCTCCATTTTTTACAACACAACCTGTAAAATTCCTGTTTTATTTTCCCGGGGTCATATCTTTCCGGAACATGATGATTGTTCTTATGTAAAAATCCTATTGATAAATTATATATTTTTGCACCTGATTTAACTAAACGATCTTTATGCTTCTCAGAAATGATCCCGCCATATGGCTTAAGGATTTTTTTATACAGGCAGGTTTAGGCTATCAGAGTGCATCCTTCCTGAGTACTGTCGGACTGGTTTTTATTGTTCTTTTTTCAAGCTGGCTTGTAAACCTTATTGCAAAGCTCATAATTTCAAAAGTTGTTACAAGAATCGTTAAGAGAACCACCTCTGACTGGGATGATATTTTTCTTGAACAGAAGGTTTTTACACGATTATCACATTTTGCTCCGGCTCTTGTAATATGGTTCTCTGCCGGATGGGCGCTTAAGGCATACCCGGTTTGGATGGGAGTCGTTCACAAAATGGCTTATATCTATATGGTTCTTGTGGGAACCATTGTAATGAATTCATTTGTTGAGGCATGGCACAAAATTTATAATACCCTTCCCATTTCCCAGCACAGACATATTAAAGGCTATGTTCAGCTTTTAAAGATCTTCATTGTACTGGTAGCTGTTCTCATTATTATATCAGTTATCTTCAGAAAAGATATCACCAGTATCCTGGCAGGGCTGGGTGCCATGGCTGCTGTATTGATCCTTGTATTTAAGGATACGCTCCTTGGCCTGGTTGCAAGTATTCAGCTGTCGGTCAATAAGATGCTGTCGGTTGGTGACTGGATTACCATTCCCGGCCGTGATGTTGATGGTAATGTGATGGACATTACCTTAAACACTGTCAAGGTTCAGAACTTTGACAAGACCATAATTACTATTCCAACCTATTCACTGGTCAATGAATCTTTCCAGAACTGGAAAGGAATGGAGGAGGCAGGTGTAAGACGGATCCGCAGGGCAATTTTCATTGACATGAGGAGCATAAGATTTCTGGATGCTCAGCTTAAGAAAAGGTTCTCTGAATTTCCTCTGCTGAAAGATTTTATTGAACAGTCAGAGAAGAGTATTACTCCATCAGGAATACAAACTGATCCCGGATCACCCTTCTTTAATCATAACTCACTTACAAACCTTGGTCTTTTCAGATATTATGTGGAGATGTATCTTAAGAATCACCCCTTTATCGATCCTAAGGAGACTGTAATACTCAGACACAGGGATCCTGTGGGAAATGGTCTCCCTCTGCAGGTTTACGTCTTTACCAGAAACAGTTCAATGACCCCTTACGAAAATATACAGTCAGATATTTTTGAACACATACTTGCGATAATAGGAGAATTTGGTCTCAAAGTCTATCAGCAGCCTACTGGTGATGACCTTCTGAGCCTGTCGGATAAAAAGTTAAACCCCGAATAAAACTAAATAAGCAATGGCAGACCTGAATACACGAATAAGCGATTTCCTCTGGAAAGATCTGAATGAAAGACATTTTACTGGTAAGAAAGATCCTTTCTGGGAATCACTTGTTAAAGCCGGAACAGAATTGTGGCTTGACACAGGAGATATGCAGGAAGCAGAAGCCAACTGGACTGCCGAGATGAGTGCTCTTACGACAAATAATACTCTTCTCAACAATGAGATACAAAAAGGAATATACGATGTCTTTATCTCTGAAGCCAGGGCAGTTGTAAGGGATCTTCCGCTCGAGGAGAAGGTAAAGGAAATTGCATTCATCCTGAATGCAAGACATGGATTAAGGCTCGCTTCAAAGTTCGGAGGTTATGTAAGTGTAGAATTGCATACCGATACAGCTCATGATATCAAGGCTATACAATATTACGGTAAGAGGTATCATGAGATATGTCCTGACCAGTTCATTGTTAAAGTACCTTATACAGCCGAGGGTCTGATTGGTGCAAGACTACTCAGGGACTCGGGGGTGAGGATAAACTTCACACTCGAATTCAGTGCCCGTCAGAATGTATTGGTGACAAGACTTGCCCGTCCCGATTACCTGAATGTATTTCTGGGAAGGATAGGAGCTTACATGATTGATAACAAGCTTGGAGACGGATCTGGAGCAGGAGAAATGGCAGTAATCGCATCACAGAACTGGGTGACGGGTTTATCAGCAGAGAATCCATGGCAGACAAAGCTGATTGCCGCAAGCCTCAGGAATTATAATCAGCTCGAACTGCTTGCAGGAACCGATGTATTTACAATGCCCCCGAAAGTTGCAGCTGCCGGACACAAGGAGCTTAAAGGCAAATTCAAATCCCGGATGCATGAGAACTATAAAGTAGGGATGCTGGCTGCCGCAAAGAATTCAGGAATTGAGAAATTCTGGGAAGTTGACGGCAATGTTCTGAAATTCTCTGAAAGAGTATCAAAAAAAGTACCATCCACCGGGACAGAATTGATACATATTGCCCAGGAAGAGGGGTGTGAAAATATGTTCCCAGTTCTCACAAAGGAGGAAAAAGGATTCATCGCTTCAGATGGCAAGATCCCTGTTCATTCACGATGGATAAAGAAGATTGAGGAGGGTAAAATTGCTCCTGATACCCTGCTAACACTTGCAGGACTGGCCTCATTTACAGCCGATCAGAGGATGCTGGATGACAGAATCAGGAATATAATTGAATGATCAGAGCCCTCTTTGCCTTACCATTTCATAGAGTAGTATACCGGCAGCAACAGAAACATTTAATGATCCGATAGGGCCTGTCATTGGTATTCTGGCATGGTGATCTGCAAGAGACAGCAGTTCACGGCTGATACCCTTATCTTCCGAGCCCATTATAAGCACACAGGGTCCTTTAAGGGGAACCTCAGATATAATCTCTCCTGATTTTTCTCCGGCACAAATTACTTTCAGGCCAGACTCCTTCAGGTATTCAATGGAACGAACTATGCTTTTTTCCCTGCATACAGGAAATGTATGTAAAGCGCCTGCTGATGTTTTTACGGCATCGGCTGTTATCCTTGCCGAACCCTTTTCAGGAATTATGATTGCATGTACACCAAGACACTCGGCAGTACGTACTATTGCCCCGAAATTTCTTACATCCGATACACCATCGAGTGCAATCAGAAGCGGATCTTCGCCTGTCTCATAAATCATCGGAAGCAGATTGGCTATATACTGGAACTCAACCGGAGACAGCCATGCCAGCACTCCCTGGTGGTTCTTACGGGTTACCAGTTCAATTCTTTCCAGAGGAACTATCTGGAAAACAATATTGTACTTCTTTACCTCGGTCATCAGTTCGTGGTACAGAGCTCCCTGGAGACCTTGTCTGATAAGTAGTCTGTCAATCTGTTTGCCGGCTTTAATAGCCTCAATAACAGTCCTGATGCCGAAAATGCATTCCGATTCTTTCTGCATGATATTAATGTGATTATTTAAATGCCATCAGGATTGTCAAGCCTGAATACAATTCCCTTTCTCCAGCTCAGGACAGCCTGATCCCAGAAAGTTATCAGAGTTTCACTTCTGCTGAGGTAGTAATCATTGTCGGAGAAAATGTTATCCCTTTGTTTGAAATTAAAGAAGATATACTCTTCCTTAACTTTATATCTTCCACCCCAGGATGACTTAACGACCGGTTTCCTGTACCCCCATGACTCACCTTCCTGGTTTTTATAAACTTTATCGGGAGGACCGTAAATAACGTATATCATGCCGCGTTCAGTTCGCCATCCTTCAGTGAAGGATGTGAAATATAAATTAGCATATACTGCCCTGGTATAGTAGATTCTGATCAGTTCCCTGGCCCTCTCGATGTTCCCTGCGCATTTCACCCAGAAATCATCAAGGGCTACTTTTGGTCTTGAACTTGTTATCATCTGTTCAAGCTCAGACTGAGGAGCAATATAGATCAGCGGTTCAATCATTTCTTCAGGAGTTGTCATATTGGGGAACGACTGGCCGAAATTGAAAAGTGTGTATCCGTCTTTTACCCTCTTATCAACAGAACAGAGAAATATTCCCTTTCTGGGGAGCATAATCGGCAGTGTATCAGAATAACCCAGTGCAACAGTCCTTTCGGGATCATAGTCAAGGCTCTTCTGTGGCAACATCATTGAAGGTGGATCGGGAATATAGCTGAATGGCTTGAAATATGAAATATATAAAGAGTCCAGTGGCCCTCTCATATATAGAAGGTTTATATACTCATCCACTCTCAGAACCTGTGAAAAGAGCTGGTTCTTATTGAAGTATCCCAGGGTAATAAAGTTATATTTATTAATAGGCGACAGGGTATTGAATGGCACAAATGACTGTGCTACCAGCATGCGTAAGCGGTCAAGAATCTTCATTTCAACAAGGTACTTATTTCCTCTTTCAACTTTTAGAGGAACATTATAGAGGTATTCCCTCTTATTGCCATCCCTTATGATATTAAGATTGTAGGAAAGTGTATCAACAAGCGTTCTGGTCTGATCCATTCTGAAGAGCTTTACACTTACTATAATGCCGGCTGTGGGAACTCCTTCGGGATTGGCTTCTGAAAAGAATAGTTCATTGGAAGCGAACCGGACCATGACCATCGCCGATTGATCCGAATTGACATTTACATGAAACCGCGGATTGAATGAGTTTTTTGTTGGATTGTACAGATATGACAGGTCCTTTGTGTCGACTGTGGTTTTTGTTGTCCTGCATGAAGAAAGAGAAGACAGGACAAATAATATCAGAAGTATTGATATTGATAATATGCCTGTGTTTCTTTTCATTTCCCTTATTATCCTGAATTATTGCTTCTTATTCCATAGGATTTTCACCCTGCATAATTCCTTATTGTCGTTTTTCCTGAATACCGCATGGTAATAATAACCTTCCCCGTTTATCAGGGTTGAAGTCTTAATAAATATCTCTTCATTAAACAACGATTCGGAAAGATAGTTTATTTCAACCGATTTTGGAGAATTTTTCATTATGAAATCAAGATCATAGGTGTCGTTTATCCAGTGCAGGTACCTTACATTATTTGTATGTAAATTAATGTCGAGGTCACTTATCTTTACCCTGAATGATTCAGTCTGAACTGCCTCCATGTCCGGCGGTTCAAGTTTAACGGCATACCTGAGTGGAGATTCCAGCGGTTCAAAATTCCTTTTGAAATGACTAAGTGCCGATTCGGGCCTTTGTATCCTCCTTGTGGCATAGTCGAGTACAAGCCATGATGAAGTGCCCCTTGCAGCAAGTCTTCCGTCACTGAATCTTACTTCATAATTCCTGAGAGCAAAGAGTTTATCAGTTCCGTTGGGCCAAGTTTTAAGAATAATTGTGTCTTTCCAACGTGGCCATTGATCAATCTCTGCATACATCCTGGAAAGGGCCCAGAACCAGTTGTTCTTCATCAGATCCTCCCTGCCGAATCCCAGCTTTTCAGCATGGTCCGAGGCAATATCCTGCATATAATTGAACAGGGTTGCAAGTGATAACATCCCGTCAGGGTCAGTCTCATAAACATTTACCCTGAATTCTTTCTCATATTGGAACAACTCGTTCATTCACCTTTTTCCTTTATATAATCTTCAAGTTCCTGGCTATACTGAGTCCACTTGTTCATCTCCTCATTCAGCTGATCCTTAAGGTCTCTGTACCTGTGATATGCGATATCATGAGCTTCCGAAGAATTGCCGGGTTCCATAAATGATTTATCAACTGCAAGTATTTCCGCTTCTATCTTTGCAATCAGTGTTTCCGACTCCTCAAGCCTCTTTTTCAGCTTCCTCAGGTTGCGTTCATATTCCTTCTTTTCGAGGTATCTCTGTTTGTTTGACGAAGTTTCTGTGGATTGCTGTGCCTGCCTTACTTTTTCCTTTATCTCTATATCTTTAAGATTCTGTAACTTCTTCTTTCTGAGGAAATCATATATTCCCCCTATGTTTTCCTTTATCCTGTTATTCCTGAATTCATAAACCTTTCCGACAATTCCGTCGAGAAAATCCCTGTCGTGAGATACAACAATTAATGTGCCATCAAATTTGATAAGTGCTTTTTTAAGGATATCCTTCGACCTCATATCGAGGTGGTTTGTCGGCTCATCAAGTACAAGCAGATTTACAGGTTCAAGCAGGAGCTTAACAAGAGCAAGCCTCGATCTTTCTCCTCCTGAAAGGACCCTGACCTTTTTCTCAACATCATCTCCCCTGAAAAGAAATGCTCCCAGCATATCGCGGATCTTGGTTCTTATGTCACCTTTTGCCACATCATCAATTGTCTGGAGAACTGTTTTGTTCTCATCAAGCAGTACATCCTGGTTCTGGGCAAAGTAACCAATCTTAACATTATGTCCTGGTTTGAGCTTTCCTGTATGGTCCAGTTCACCGGTAATTATACGTGCGAAGGTTGTCTTCCCTTCACCATTGCGACCAACGAAAGCAACTTTTTCTCCTCTCTGTATCTTGAAATCTATATTTATTAAGACATTCAGCAGCCCATAGCTCTTTGAAAGTTCATTTGCTTCAACGACCATGGTCCCCGATCGGGGTGCCGGTGGGAACCTCAGGTGTATTGCACTGGTATCTTCCTCATCAACCTCCAGTCTTTCAACTTTATCAAGCTGCTTGATCTTCGACTGTACCTGTACAGCTTTTGTGGCTTTATACCTGAACCGTTCAATGAATTTCTCGGTATCTTCTATCATTTTTTGCTGGTTCCTGTAGGCTGCAAGCTGCTGCTCTTTACGTTCCTGTCTGAGAATCAGGTATTTTGACCATGATGCCTTATAGTCATAGATTTTCCCCAGAGAGATCTCAATTGTTCTGTTGGTCACATTGTCAAGAAAAGCCTTATCATGCGATACCAGGAGAACTGCACCCGGGTAAGATGCAAGGAATGATTCGAGCCACTGGATCGATTCTATGTCGAGGTGATTGGTAGGTTCATCAAGAAGGAAGAGGGATGGCTTCATAAGGAGGATTTTTGCGAGCTCTATTCTCATCCTCCATCCGCCGCTAAGCTCTTTTGTTGCCCTGTCGAAATCTTTTCGTTCAAATCCGAGACCCTCAAGAGTCTGTTCAGCCTCAGCCATAAAGTTACTGCCACCCATCATCCGGTAACGTTCCTCTACTATCGTGAGGTGATCACAAAGCTTAAGGTATTCAGGTGAATCGTAATCTTCCCTTCTTGCAATTTCAGCACTGCAACTTTCAATTTCATCTGAAAGTCTGTTAATTTCAGCAAAAGCAGTAAGGGTTTCATTCATAACAGTAGTTGTATCGCTTACTTTCATCTGCTGAGGCAGGTAACCAATTGATACATCTCCCGACATATCTATTATCCCTGCAGCCGGACTCTGCAGACCCGCAATAATTTTCAGGAGAGTTGTTTTGCCTGCACCGTTTTTCCCTGCAAGGCCAATCCGGTCCTGCTCATTGATGAGAAAGGAGATGTCTGAAAGCAGATCGAAACTGCCAAATGATACTGAAATATTCTGAACCGAAACCATGTACCTTCGAAAATGTGTGCAAATATAATAAATCCGGCGGAAGGCGACTGGCAACAGGAGTTTTGTCCTATGAATTCCCCCTTTGAAGGGGGACAGGGGGATGTTTCTTAAAAGAATTACTATTCAGAAACTTTTATGAATTTTTTGAATCTGATATTTCCGTTACTGTAAAGACATATTATATAAACACCATTTTTAAATCCTGACAGAGAAACCGATATATTTTCCTCCCCGTTTATTTTTTCCGAAACCATTCTTATACCTGTAATGGTCTGTATATCAATATGTTGTATATTATGTAAGTTACTGATATTCAGATAGTTATTGGCGGGATTGGGGTAGGCTATAATATTGTCGTTCTCAGGTTCAGACATTCCTGTGGGGATATTCTCCCTGAATACAATATCATCCCAGTAAGTTACCGAGTTCGGGAGAGTCCTGAGTACCAAATTCAGGAAAAATGCATTGGCAGGAGCTGTAACCTCTGCTGTGTATTGTTTCCATGAATCACTTTTCAGATAACCTGAATGAAGATATGGAAGTGACGTATCATCTGTTATTGAGTTTCCGTCAGCATCCCTCCAGTTTGACCAGATCCTGCAACCGTTTCCTGCAGCTGAAGGATCATTCCTGTACCAGAACGAAAGAATATATTGTAATCCTGGTTGTACAGTGATTATCTGCCCTATTTCTTTCGAATCGGTTGTTGTATTCTGTCTGCAGGAGTATGACCCAGTAAGTACTATTACAGAATCCTTGGTACACGCCAGCGCAGTGGTCCAGCCTGCAGGTTTGTTTATTTTCTGCCAGGTTTCAAACCCAGCATTAACAGTCAGGTTTTGCGATAATGAATGACTTGCTGCAAAACAGAACAGCACGAAAGAAGCTACTTTTTTCATGGCAACCGGTTTAGAAAATACTTGTAAAATTTGCTGCGAGACAAATTTCGATTACTAATTTCCGAAATAGTGATCAGAAAAACAAATATGGACAGACTTTATTTCAGAGCACTTATCACACCTCCTGCAGTATTACTTTGGAATAGTTATATTTGCAGAGGTTTCAGGATTTGGTATTAATTTTTGATATCATGAATTTCAGAAGGTTTTCTGTTCATTTAATTATAGCAATGTCTGTTCTTATTTCATCTATAACCTCCTGTACAAAGGACGACACAGAACCGGGAAACTCATACCTCGTTACATACGAACCTGTAGTTACATATTCAAAGATGTCGATTAACAGCATGATCGATCTTGCAGCTTTTCAGTATGCGCAGATAGCATCATTCAAGCCATATATGGAGAGTGATGTAAAAGTCTATCGTATAGTATACAGAACCAGCACCGGTGGTAAGGAAACAGAGGCTTCCGGGCTTGTCAGTGTTCCTGTGAACCAGGGAGACTACCCTGTACTTTCGTTTCAGAACGGAACCAACACACTCAATATCAATGCCCCGAGTGTAAATCCTTCAAACAGTAATTATATTCTTGTGGAGGTTTTGGCATCTATGGGTTTTGTGGTGATTATTCCCGACTATCCGGGATTCGGGGAGTCAGCAGACATACCCCATCCTTACCTTGTAAAAGATGCTACCGTTACATCAATTACTGACATGTTTTACGCTGCAGAGGAGTTTGATGCAACAGGATTACCAGATATATCAATCCTCAACGAATACTATCTTTTAGGTTATTCCCAGGGGGGCTGGGCAACTATGGCTCTCCACAAGGCTCTCGAACTTGACTTCAGTAGTGATTTTAACCTGGCCGGCAGCGTATGTGGTGCGGGACCATATGATATTGGTTTATTGTTTTCACAGATGGTCAATGTTGCTACTTATCCCATGCCTGTTTATCTGGGTTATATCTTCAATGCATATTCAGCATACGGACAAATATCAAATCCGGTTACCGATATATTCAGGGAACCCTATGCTTCGAGGATAAGTACGCTGTATAAAGGAACAAAATCGTTTGAACAGATAAATAGTCAGCTTACAACTTCAGTACCTGATCTCCTGAATGCTTCCTTTATTACCGGTTATACCACATCCGAAAAATATTCATCAGTCAGGAAAGCCTTAAGCGATAACAGCATAGAGGCATGGCATACATATAAACCTCTTCTGATGATACATGGTGGAAATGACACACAGGTTAATCCGATCTCGACAGAAACAATGTACAGCTCAATGATTCAGAAAGGTACTTCAGGTGAAATCTGCACAAAAATCATAATCCCGGGAGCTGATCATGGCGACGGTGTAGTTCCTGCCATGGTTGAAGGAATTAATTTCCTTTTAAAACTTAAGGAAAGCCGGTAGAATTTAAAACAATTAAGATCAGAGTGGGCAGAAAGAAAGAACTTCCCTTGCTTGAGAAGGTAAGGATAACTGATATAGGTGCAGAAGGAAATGCAGTTGCACGGGTTGATAACATGGTGGTTTTTGTTCCCATGCTTATACCTGGAGATGTTGTTGATATAAAGGTAATTAAGAAGCGAAAGAAATACCTTGAGGGAAAGGTTCTGCGGTTTCATGAATATTCCCCCTACCGGATCAAACCACGCTGTATTTACTTCGGTACCTGCGGAGGGTGCAGATGGCAGCACCTTCCATACCATCAGCAACTGCATTTCAAGTCAAAACAGGTAAGCGACAGCCTTACAAGAATAGGAAAGGTGGAAATACCTGAGGTGAATGAAATAATCGGATCAGCTGAAGAATACTATTACAGGAACAAGCTTGAATTTACATTTTCAGACAGGAGATGGCTGACTGAAGAAGAAGTAAGGACAGGGCAAACTTTTGAAAAGGAGCCGGCCCTTGGATTTCACATTCCGGGATATTTTGACAAGGTTCTTGATATTAAGGAGTGCCATTTGCAGCCTGAACCCTCAAATTCAATCAGGAACAGCGTACGAAAGTATGCCATCGAAAACGGACTCACGTTTTTTGATCTTAAAGAACAGAAGGGATTTCTGAGGAATATTGTAATAAGGAATTCTCTCGACGGAAATGTGATGGTGATTGTTATTT
>CALMJY010000115.1 GCA_937864815.1 uncultured Bacteroidota bacterium | reverse complement strand
CCGCCAAGCGAGGTGCCAGGCGCCAGCAGCATCATTATCCAGTCACCGGTATATTTGTCCTCTTCATCTGACTCAACTGATTCAACTGCTTTCTGCAATTCTGTCAGCGAAGTCCAGGGAGGAACAGTTTTATTAGTTGCAGTTTCCAGGAAAGGTCCATCAGGATCCAGTTTAAACCTTAGCGCTCCCATCCTGCTTTCATCATATACTCCAAGCAGATAATCAATATCATGTAATTTTTTGGGTTCCCTTTGTTCCTCTTTTGCAAGTTGAGGCTCCCTTCGTTGCATAAGGGTCCTGCCCCACGTATCAGGCATTGAATCGAGGAACAATCCAAAATTCTCTTTTTCGTTTGGAAACTGTGGTCCGGAATACCAACCCAGATCAGGGTCAAGAAGAATTTGTTCATCTGATGAGATCCATTCTTTGTCATATTCAAAGCTGAAAGATTTTCTTCCTTTGCCAAAATGTGCCGAAAGAATCCCTATGCACTTTGGATTTTTCATACCCAGCCAGTGAGCATATACCAGGATATCAATTTTTGATTTATCCATGTTATTTCCCTCCAAGCAATTTAAGGTCCTGAAGTTTCCTTCCAAACTCGTCATCGGTAGCCAGTTTCAGGAAATCATAATGAAGTCCCAGTACCCGTAACACGTTAAAAAACGCACCCATAGATACCCTGGGGTCACCTTTTTCAACTCTGACCAGAGTTGTACGATCAATTCCTGCTCTTTCTGAAACCTGAATTGTTGTCAGGCTTCTTCTCTTTCTTGCCAGCTTTATATTCTCACCTACTTTTTCCAGAATCTTCCTGTGTTTAGGAAAAAGTATCTGCTTTTTTGTTTTCATAACAAATGTTGTATATTATCAACAAATATAATTATTATGTTGATATTATGCAACATTATTAGGAATTAATAATATAATTCTAAAAATATTTTTTCTGAATAGCAAAATGAATGAAGGGAATAATCTCTCAGAAAGGATATCCCACACCGAGAGTCAGTCCCCACAGTTCAGCTTTACTTTGCCAGAGCCATTTATACCCGTCAGGCAAAGAAGGAGTAAAGAGTACAGCACCATAGTCAGCCCTTACCACGAGGAAATCCAGATCAAGACGTAATCCGGCACCGCTTGTAAGATAACTGTCTTTCAGAATCCTGGAAAACTTAAATCCGGAACCTGGACGTTGCGGGTCCTCCTTCCAGAGCCATATATTGCCATAATCACCCCACAGAGCGCCATACAGGATATAGACAATTCGGAAACGGTACTCAATATTATTATCGAATTTGAAATCTCCCACCTGATTTAAAGCGCCCTCATCAAATTCAAGATAGGTTCCCGGGCCGACTATTCTTGCTGATATGGGTCGCAGGCTGTTATTGCCACCTACATAGAACTGCCGGATATATGGCATTGCCGTGCTGTTACCATATGCAATGGCAGCTCCAAGCTGGTTCCGGAAAGCAATTTGTGATCCCCTGTCACCTACGTTAAGATAAAAACGAAGATCTGTGTTCACCCGTAGATACTGACTGAAATCAACTCCGAGAAACTCCTTATCCTGACCCTCTTTGCCAAAAATTTTATACCCTGCATTGAGCAGATTGCCTGACATTTCGATCTCTGACTGAAAAAATGATTTGAACCTGCTGAACTCGCTGGCAGTGTTATTGAATGTAAAGACATAAGACCCGCCAAGTATAAACTGGTCCCTTATGCTGTTCTGCATCTGAGCGCTTTCATTGTAAAGTGAATCAAAATAAGCCGTAGTTTCAAGGATATTGGAATAGTTTAAGTTAAGCAGATTAATTTCATGACTTACCCTAGGTGATGTTGTCCATGAAATACCATAGGTGCCTTTCCATTCTATAATATTGAAGTAATCAGGCCGGTTATTAAGTTCAAAACCGAATGAGATTATTCTCTGGGGTAATACAATTGCACTCTTTGTCAGAAAAGGTATGGGGCTTTTTAAAACAGGAGTGTGCAGCGATGCCATGGTTGAGAAGCCGTATGACCTTGATACTTTTTTCTTGTATGGGCCATATGGAAAATCAAAGTATCCGTCTACCATCAGATTCAGGTTTTCTGCCCCGCCAAAAAGATTAAGCTGTGTAGCGGTTGCACCGATGCCGGGGCCGATGAACCCAGTGCTTTTCTGAGTAATATTGCTGTTAAGACCCAAACTGAACAGATCTGCAGTCTTCAGGCCGATATTTGCCACTATTGAGTTCGAATCTTTTTCTGATACACTATATTTTATTGTTGGCTCTCTGAAGACCCCAACCCCGGAAATATTCCGTAGAGTTTTTTTTGTACTCTCCAGTGAATATAGTGAATCTTCCCTGATTGCCATTATCCCGTCAAACAATCTCTTTTTGAACTTTACACCCTTACCCGATGTTGTTCTTTCATCAACCAGACTTACAGGTTTGTCATCAATATTTAAAAGTTTTCCGGTTGTATAGACTTCCCGGAAATTACCTCCTGCGGGATCATTTGCAATCTTATATTGAATATCCACCTGCCTTTTACCTGCTGTTGTATCAGCAAGTATTAATATATGGTTCTTCTTAATGTAAAAATAACCACTGTTCTGAAGATGTTCCCACAGAAGCTCTTTCTCAGAATCAATATCATCCAGATTGAAATCCTGGCCGGAAATTATTTTGCTGTGATCCATATATTTATTAAGAATAACCTTTAAATCTTCCCTGACAGTGTCAAGCTTTATCTCAATATTCCTGTATGTATATGCTTCTGGCAGAGTAATTGAATATCGCAGCACAGCCTTCTTCTTCCCTTTATATTTCCTGTCTCTTATACACAT
>CALMJY010000114.1 GCA_937864815.1 uncultured Bacteroidota bacterium | reverse complement strand
TTCTTTCTGTATTGCATGTATAAAAGAAAAAGTTGATTTTAATATAACATGCACACTTAGCGGAAAAATAATTACGCGCGATGAGTATGGGATTGAAATTGATGATGATGCTCAAGTACTGGTAAAATTTGAAAAAACTAATTTTATGACTTTAACGGATGAGAATGGCTTTTTTTCTCTTGTCAATGTCCCGAATGGTTCATATGATCTGGTCCTGGAAAAAGAAGGTTATGGAACCCACATTATTAGTTCTGTGGATGTTTATGCCCGGATTGATACCTTAAAATTAGAGCCAATAAATTTGTTAAAGATATCAAGTATTGAAATTAAAAATTTAAATATTGAAAAAATAGGTTCCCAATTATATGCAAGAGGCACTATCATTCATAATTATCCGTTTCTTCTATCTGAAAATGATCTTAATCCCAATACTATAAATACTCAAGGACCATTGATCCTGGTATGTTTTGGTGACAGAAAGGAAGTCTCTGATAGACAGAGGTTAGGGCAATTTTATCATAATGTTTTTGTTACCAGCAATTCGGAATTCAGAATACCCCTTTCACATATGATATGGAAACCTGCTATTGGACAAACTTATTATTATGTGGCATACGGGAAATCTGGTCTTAGCGTCAACTATGACTACTTAAACCTGGAATATGATCCAGTCAATGGTTATCGAATGTATTATTCGCCTCTTCTTGGAAAACCATCGAATGTAATTTCATTTACAGGTAGCAATTAAACGCCAATAAGGATGAAGAAATATCTATTATTTAACATGTATTTGATGGTTTCCAGCATCTTATTTTCATTATCATCTTGTGTTAAGGAAGATTATAGCCTTACCTGCGGTGACGTTTTTGGTAATATCAGACCCGAAGGCGTTATTATCACCTTTTCACGAGGAGATAAGAACTTTGAAACAGTTTCAGGAAACAATGGCTCTTTTATATTGAACAACCTGGAAACAGGTATTTATGATATATCATTTGCGAAAAACGGATATTTTACCTATAAAACTTTCGGTTTTCAGTTTCTTGGAGGGCCGGCAAAAAAATATATAAATACGCCCGGCAATCTTGATACATTGATGATATCAACATCTGCAAAAGTAAAACTGAACTCAATAGATGTTATTGGTAAAATGCTAAACATAAACATTACATCTACGATTAATCCTGATTTTGGAATTAGATTTTTTATTAGCGACAAACCTGGGGTTTCTTTAAGTAATCACATATATACAGGAATTGGAGGAAAAATTTCAGGTAATGATTATGGGCTGTTGCTAGATCAGCAGATATTTCAGAATTTATCAGTAATTTATATTACAGGTTATATCATAACTTCAAGCACGTGGCAACATTATTTTGATTGGGAAGAAATGATACCTGTATATCCGATAACAGATAATCCATCAAATGAACTGAAATTTAATATTCCTAAAGGAATCTTTAATAAGTAAAAGAAACCCGATGAGCAAAATAATCGTTATATCCTTTGTCTTTTTTCTGATTTGCAGCTGTGAAAAAGAGTTGGTTTTAAAAGGTTCTATTGCCGGAATTGTTGAGTGCAATCAAAGTGTTGAACCTCCAAAAGGTGTAAAAGTATTACTGGAAAAGGGAGATTTTATAAGAGAAGTATCCACTGACGCAGACGGAAGATATGTATTTGAAAATGTTGAAGAAGGATATTATAACCTTACTTATTCATATTCAGGCTATGCTACTTTTCAGATAAAAAACTATGCCTATACAGGATTTGGTAAAAAAGTTGTGATAGAACGAACCATTCTTTATCAGATACCTGATTTTAATTTTAATAATGTGTATTTGTCGCTTACAGGAGGAATAAACGGTTATTCAAATATTAAGGGTTTTGTTACCTCACTCCCTGGATTATTAGTTTTCAAGGGTGTTTCTTTATTTTTTGACAAAGATTCTGGTGTAAATCAGGAACAATATATCTATTCATTACCTGGAGCAGGAAATAAATATATACCGGGAGATACCATTTTTATAAACAGAATAATGCCCGATATTCCGAAAGGTGAAAAATGGTTTGTTGCAATTTATATCACAGATGGATATGCAATGAAGAAAGGATTTTCAACAATTGAACTCAGGGTGAATTAATATAAGAATGTAAAAAGATATGGGTATTGATTTAACATCTAAGTGTGTACAGTTGAACTATTATTATCAGATCAAAAAGAATTTTATGAAAACCTGGCTATATTTTATACTACAAAGTGCATTGTTGATAAGTGAATTACAAGCAACCCAGGTTGCCAATGGATTTCAGGAATGATTCAGTGATAATTGAATGGAAAGATTCGTGGAGCATCAGGAATTTGTAGATTATTTAAATAAAATGTTATGAAAAAATATATCGGAATCCGGATCAATCCCTTGTTTTTTATTGGAATAGTATTAATGTTGGTCACTAGCTGCGAAAAAGACAAGGGTGAAAATAACTATTCAGATACAGTTACCGATATTGAAGGTAATATTTACCATATAGTAACTTTAGGTACACAGGTGTGGATGGTTGAAAACCTCAGAACAACTAAGTATACTGATGGAACACCCATTCCTATGGTGCCGGATAATCTTAATTGGTCCCGACTTACTACCGGAGCATACTGTGATTATGATAATACATCCGATAGCAGCAAAATTTATGGAAAGCTATACAATTGGTATGCAGTGAATGATACACGTAAATTGGCTCCGGAGGGATGGCATGTACCTTCTGACGAAGAATGGGGAAAATTATTAACTTTTCTGGGGGGCGAAAGTGTTGCCGGCGGAAAACTTAAGGAAACAGCTACGGATCATTGGACGAGCCCCAATTTGGGAGCTACCAATGAATCTGGTTTTACAGCTCTGCCTGGTGGTCGCCGGGATTTCAATGGTTCTTTTAATTACATCAGACAGAACGGCTACTTTTGGACTTCTACAGAATGGAATGCTCCAAGTGCCTATTACAGGTTCATGTTCTACAACGGCAGTAATGTTGCCTGGCTGGCTTATCTTAAGACTTTGGGTTTGTCCGTTCGCTGTGTAAAGGATTCAATTGCTGGAAAATGAAAAAATATGTATTGGCAATAATAGTTGCGCTCAGTCTCGCTTCATGTTCAGAAGATTCATTGCATGAACAGAAAAATGAGTTCTTTAAATCAACGGAAGAACTTGATAAATGGGTAACCGAAATGTATGGATTTTTGAACTTGATGTTTAACGATCCCAGGGAATATTGCTTTTATCTCGGAGGTGATGATGTTACTTCAAATCCTGCAATGAATTCTGGTCATTACATGGTTTTTGATATTTTCGCCCCCAGGTCTGGAAACTGGTATAGTAACACTTACACTTTTTGGTATTCGTGTTATAATTCAATCAGTCAGACCAGTACTATAATTATGCATTTGGAAAAACCTGACAGCAATCCAAATATTCCTGAATCCCGGAAACAAAGTGCACTTGGACAAGCATATTTTGTTAGAGCTTTGACAAATTATTTCTTAACAAGAATCTGGGGAGAGATACCTTTAATTATCAATCCTGATGTCAGCGATTATAATAAAAAAGCACCATTTGCAGACATTTATGACTTAATAATCTCAGATTTAGATAAAGCTGAATCAATTTTGCCTGATAACTGGAAAAATGATCCGGATGCCACTGAACCTGAGAAAGCTACTTATTATTCAAGGCCAACAACCGGCTCGGTAAAAGCACTTTTAGCCTCGGTATATTTAAATATGGCCGGATACCCCTTGAAAGAGACATCATATTATGCGTTGGCTGCTGCTAAGGCAAAAGAGGTTATCGATAATAAATCAATATATGGATATAATTTACTTCCGGGATTTGCAGATCTGTGGCTTAACAGAAATAATGTAAACAAAGAAACTGTATTTGGTTGCTTTTATAACCATCTTGCTGACCCTGAGGGATCACCTGCCATGCTAAACCTGGTTTGCCCGTTGCCCTATAAACCTGCAGATTTTGGAGGAGGCTGGGGACATCTTTATGCAGAGCTGGCATTCTTTAGCAAATTCCCTTCAGGTCCGCGTAAAGATGCTACTTTTCTTACTGAAGCACAAAAAAGTCCTGTTGATCTGCCTGTTCCCTGGCAAAACTTCAGAAGCCGGCATCCGCATTATAAAAAATGGCTGGATGTTGAGGGTTTCAGCTATGACAATATGGATCAGTACATCGACTGGCATTCAAGTCGAACTATAATGATTATAAGGTATGCCGAAGTATTGTTGATATATGCAGAATCCAAAGCCATGTCTGAAGGACCGGATGCTTCTGCATATGAAGCCATTAACCTTGTCAGAAACAGGGCCGGGCTCTCAAATCTGGTCCCGGGACTTACTGCGACAGCATTCAGGGATTCAGTAATTAATGAGCGAAAATGGGAATTCGCAGGAAATGAGCCAAACTCCCGATGGTTTGATATGGTAAGAACAGAAACAATTGAAGAGGCATCATTTAAAAGAGACCCTGCAGAGACACCTCTTATGAATCAACCCGATAAAAGTTATTATTTTGCTCCGATGCCCCGGTAGAGTTATTTATTTTGTGGCCGGCAGATGGAACAAAACCAATCTGGAAGATTACATATATGTGTGGTTGACAATGGTTTTCAGGAATGATTCAGTGATAATTGAATGGAAAGATTCATGGAGGTTGAATTTTAAATAGCTGATATACAATTTTTATTAGATAAACGATTAAATGCCGATGATATGGATTCTAAATTTATTCTTTTTTTTACTTTATTCAGGATTACATGTTGCACTTTGTTCGGACAGGAGTATGATTTGTCCTTATACAATGGAATAATACCAAATTCAAAACCTTCTTCCATTGCCGAAAAAATTGAGAAAGGCGATTATACCAAAATTACACATGTTTCTGTTCCCGACATAAAAGTTTATCTTCCTACTAAGCAATTTGCAAGTGGTCAATGTGTAATAATTTGTCCTGGAGGAGGTTATACACAACTTTCGTATGATCTGGAAGGAACTGATATTGCACGGTATCTAAATTCGATTGGAGTAGCAGCTGTGGTTTTGAAATACCGGTTACCATCAAAAGAATATTGTATTGAACCTCATAAAGCCCCTTTAATGGACGCTCAAAGAGCAATGCGCCTGGTTCGTTATAATGCAACAAAATGGAATATTGCCCCTGATAAAATAGGAATCATGGGTTTCTCAGCAGGTGGTCATCTGGCTTCGACTTTGGGTACTCATTTTGATTACGGAAACAAAACTTCGCAAGATTCTGTTGAAAATCAAAGTTGCCGGCCGGATTTTATGATTTTATTATATGCTGCCGTTTCAATTCACGATTCCACCACGCTTAAAAGAAGAAAAGTATTGTTGGGAGAAAATCCAGATAAAGAATTAATTGCATTTTATTCAAACGATCTGCAGGTTAAAGATGATACGCCGCCTGCCTTCTTCGCCTTTGCCTTTGATGATGAAATACCTGCAGAAGGTACCTTATTGATGTATAAAGCGCTTAGGGCAAAAAGAATCCCCACAGAATTGCATATTTATTCTGAAGGCGGCCATGGCTTTGGGTTAGCTGCCAATAATGATCATGTAAATTCATGGACTAACAGTCTGAAATTGTGGCTTAAATCATTAAATAAAACAAATTAAAACAGGAATAATAGTGAATAACTCTTTTCGCATTTTAACTTCAGTATTGGTGGCTTGCTTTGTTGTAAAAGTAAGTGCCCAGGTCAAAATGCCTGCAATTTTCTCAGATAATATGGTACTACAACGAGAAATGAATTTACCCGTGTGGGGAACAGCAAAACCACTAAGTACCATAGAAGTTGAACTGGCTGGAATTAAGGCATTTGCCTATACAACTGAAGATGGAAAATGGTTGGCTTATCTCCCTCCAATGAAAGCCGGTGGACCCTATAAATTAGTAGTTTCAGGCGACAGCGAAATTTCCTTTTCAAATGTTATGATTGGTGATGTATGGCTGGCAAGTGGTCAATCGAATATGAATTTTGCTTTAAACGGAGCTACAAATGGTAAAAACGATGTTGCAATAACCAATTTTCCGGATATCAGGCTCTTTTATGTTGAAAATGAACTTTCAGTAAAACCTAAAACCGATGTTTCTGGCGGTCCCTGGAAAAAATGCGATAGTCTCAGTGTAAAAAATTTTTCGGCAGTTGCCTATTATTTTGGTCTTGAAATCTACAAAAACCAGAAAGTACCCATCGGGCTTATTCAGGACAGCTGGAGTGGAACAAGTTGCGAAGCATGGACAAGCCACGATATGCTGAATACCATGCCTGTTATGAAGCAGCGAATTAGCGATTTCTACAAAAGGAACATCACCAACGATTCTATCATGGCACATGTAAAGGAAGATGAAAAAAACTGGGATTTGGCAGCTAACTCCTTTGAGGGTTTGAAGAAAAATGTCCAGACTAAAAGTTATTCCGACAGCGACTGGAAAACAATGAAGGTACCCCTCGCAATTACCGACAGCGAAATTGACTCTTATGATGGAATAATATGGTTCCGCAAGTTAATTGAATTGCCTGCCAACTTTAAGGGGAAAGATCTTCAGATTAAAATGGGGAAGATTGATTTAGCAGGAACTTTCTATTTTAATGGTGTAAAAATCGATGAGACCAGCTGGAATTATGATGAATACAGAACACTGACAGTTCCAGGTAAATATGTAAAAAAAGGCCAGAATCTCTTAGTGATAAGATTGCTTGATTCATGGGGAAAGGGTGGCTTGCTTGGACCTGCCGACAGTATGTTTATCAAACTTGACCATCAACAGGAAAATGCTCAGGTTTCCCTGGCAGGTGAATGGAAGTATAATGATAAAATTGAACCTGCTTTTGCGAAAGTTGAAAATTTTAACAGAGTGCCTGGTCTCATATTTAATGCAAAGATTGCCCCCATTATCCCTTATGGAATAAAAGGGGTTATTTGGTACCAGGGAGAAGGCAATGCAGGCAGGGCTTATCAGTACAGAACGCTTTTCCCTTTAATGATACAAGATTGGAGAACACGCTGGAAACAGGGATATTTTCCATTTCTTTTTGTCCAATTGCCAGGTTATTCGAGCGAGCAATATCAAAACGAATATGAATGGGCCGAACTCCGCGAAGCACAGCTTTTGACACTTTCTCACCCCAATACAGGAATGGCGGTTACCATCGATCTTGATGAAAAGGACAACCTGCATCCACGTAACAAGGCTGATGTAGGTAAAAGACTGGCGCTACAGGCTCTAAAAATAGCCTATAATAAGGACATTGTATATGCCGGACCTGTTTATAAATCCATGCAAACGGAAGGAAATGTAATTCGCATAAGTTTAACCAATACAGGCAGTGGGTTGATTTCAAAAAATAGTGAAGCATTGAAAGGATTTGAGATAGCCGGCGAAGATCGAAAATTTTATACAGCACAGGCAAAAATTGAAGGAAATAGTGTCATTGTATTTGCAGCGGAAGTATCAAATCCGGTTGCCGTTCGTTATGCATGGGCAAATGCCCCGGTTTGCAATTTATTCAATAAAGAAGGTTTGCCTGCATCTCCTTTCAGGACAGATAGTTGGAAAGGAGTTACCGATGATAAAAACTAGTAATTCAAACACGTTGTGCGGTTGACAATTAAATAAAAGAGTCTGTAATTGGTCGATAACTATGTT
>CALMJY010000113.1 GCA_937864815.1 uncultured Bacteroidota bacterium | reverse complement strand
GTCCTGTATGCAAAGAGGATGTCTTCACCCGGGTACTCCTTTTCTCCCGATTCCTACCTGCAGCGTGAGCTTGAGGCATCTTTTATTTATGAAGATACTCCCGACCAGCTTACTGCCTCTGTAGCAGTAAAGGGTGATATGGAAGAAGAACATCCTATGGACAGGCTTGTTTGCGGTGATGTGGGATTCGGTAAAACGGAAATCGCAATCAGGGCTGCTTTCAAAGCAGCATCTGACAGCAAACAGACAGCTGTTCTGGTCCCGACAACAATCCTGGCCCTTCAGCATTACAAAACCTTTTCATCGAGGCTGAATGGATTTCCCTGCACCATTGAATACATAAGCCGGCATAAAAAAGCTGCTGATCAGAAAAAGATACTGGCAGACCTGGCTGCCGGAAAAATCGACATAATTATTGGCACCCACAAGCTTGCAGGGCAGGATGTAAAGTTTAAAGATCTCGGCCTTCTTGTGATCGACGAAGAACAGCGATTTGGTGTTTCGGTTAAGGAAAAGCTGAAGAAGCTAAAGGCGAATGTTGATACACTTACCCTGACTGCCACTCCTATCCCGCGAACACTTCAGTTTTCACTGATGGGTGCCCGCGATCTTTCAATAATTAATACTCCTCCCCCTAACAGGATGCCAATTGTAACCGAGCTTTATGGTTATAATGAAGAAATTATCAAGGAGGGTATTGAATATGAAGTAGCAAGGAACGGACAGGTATTTTTTATTCATAACAGGGTTGAGAATATAAAACAGATACAGGCACACATCAGCCGGATATGCCCCAACGTAAAAACCGCAGTAGTACACGGACAGATGGACGGTACCCAAGTGGAGAATGTAATGTATGATTTTATCCAGGGAGATTATGATGTCCTGGTAGCCACAACAATAATTGAATCAGGTCTTGATATTCCCAATGCCAATACAATTTTTATTAACGACGCCCATCATTTCGGCCTTTCAGAACTTCATCAGCTCAGAGGCAGGGTGGGCAGATCAAACAGAAAAGCATTCTGTTACCTGCTTGCACCCCCGCTGACAACTCTCACCCATGAAGCAAGAAGAAGGCTTAAGGCAATTGAAGAATATTCCGAACTGGGAAGCGGATTCAATATCGCAATGCAGGATCTAGACATCAGAGGATCAGGTAATCTCCTGGGCGGTGAACAAAGCGGATTCATTGCTGACGTGGGATTTGAAACATACCAGCGTATCCTGAATGAGGCAATGATGGAGCTCAGGGAATCAGACAAGAGTCTTCAGGTTATCGAAACAGCAATGGAAGAGAAGAAAGAATACGACAGGAACAAGCTATATGTAACTGATGTACAAATCGATACCGACCTTGAAATAATGTTCCCTGATGAGTATATATCGAATATTTCAGAAAGGATAAGGCTGTATAAGGAGCTTAATGAGATAGAATCACCTGAGGCGCTTGATGTTTTCTGTGGCAAACTGACAGACCGGTTCGGCCCGGTACCTGTACCCGCGCAGGCTTTGCTTGATATAGTAAGGATGAAATGGATTGCAGGCAGGCTGGGAATGGAAAAAATTTTACTCAAAAACAATCTTCTTATTGCTTTCTTTATTTCTGAGCAGAACTCATCGTTTTACAGATCACCTCTTTTTGTATCAATAATGAATCATGTAAACAGAAAACAAAAGCAAATGAGCATTAAACAGAAAGACTCCAGGCTGAGTCTGACTATATCCGACGTCAAATCTGTACAGGAAGCGATAAGAGTATTGAGCGAATTTGAATAACTTTGTTAATAAATTCACATCATGAACCTTATAGTAGATATTGGAAATACAAGCACAAAGCTGGCTGTATTCAAAGGGAACAAAAAAATTTCTTCAGCCAGGATAAATGACCTGAGCTGTGAAGAATTTGAGCAAAAACTGACAGACAAGAGGTTGGAGAAGGTAATTGTTTCTTCTGTCAAGAGGCTGCCTCATTTTGTAACTGACCTTCTTGTATCGCACATTCCGTTTGTGCATATACTTTCGCACAAATCAAAGCTGCCATTTAGTATTAACTACCAGACTCCGGAAACACTGGGCACCGACAGGATTGCAGGTGTTGCAGGGGCCTATAACCTGTTCCCGGGGGATGATATTCTTATAGTTGATGCAGGAACAGCAATAACCTATGATTTTTTAAATGGCACCAAATACAAGGGAGGAAACATATCTCCCGGAATCGAAATGAGATTCAAGGCTCTTCATAAATTTACCAGCCGCTTACCCATACTATCTTTAAGAGAACATTACTCCTCCCCCGGAGTTAATACCCACGATGCAATCCTTGCAGGTGTAATAAACGGAAGCATATATGAAATAAATGAGTATATTCGCACGTTTGAAAAAAAGCATAAAAAGAGCAGGATCATTCTTGCAGGCGGGGATAGCGAATTCCTTAAAGACAAACTAATTCGCAAAGTCACATACATGCCTGAGATAGTGATCGACGGATTGAATTATATTTTGGAATACAATGCATAAAAGACTGGTAATATTAATAATACTTGTACTGTTATCGTTTGGTTATCAGGCTGCTGCACAGAAACAACTCAATTCGCCATATTCCAGGTTTAATATAGGCGCGCTTGAACCCCAGGGCTCATTCAAGAGCCGTGGGATGGGAGGCATCGGAACTGCCCTGCGCGATAATAATTCTATATTTTATATGAATCCGGCTTCATACAGCAGTCTCGATACCAACTCATTCACATTTGACTTTGGCTTTGACTGGGGGCTGAATGTATTGAAAGAAAATAATAACAGGTATACATCCAATGACATGAACTTCAATCACCTGATAATGGGATTTCCCCTTGCTAAGGGTTGGGGTTTTGCCATGGGTATTATGCCTGTAAGCTACGGCTACTACAATATTTCTGAGGATGTCGCAGAGGGTGATGCAGATTATGATCCGCTCACAGGTCCCTATACTACGTACCATAAAGGCAAAGGAGGCCTTTCAAACTTTTTTGCAGGAACAGGTATAAATATTACCAAAAACTTTTCTCTTGGTATCAATACGACAATAATGTTTGGTACCCTCGAACGAAATTATTCGCTTCAGTTCACTGATTTTGATAATTATTATCATAACAGTGCAAGCGAAAAAATACAGGTCAGGGGAATAAACTTTGACTATGGAATCCAGTATCGCGGTAAGTTAAAGAATGATCATTTCGTTCAGGCCGGGTTTTCTCTTACATCGTCCAAAACATACAAATCAAACTATGATTACATAGCTGTAAGAACATCAGCCTATAATTCAGTTGATACGATCACTTATATATCCGAAAACACTACCCCTGTTTTTCTGCCCGGGACCTACCGTGCAGGTATTGCATTCGGTAAAAGGAATAAATTTACAACCGGTTTTGATTTTACTTATGCTGAATGGAGCAAAGCCGAAATACCAGGCTACGGAGGTTATGCAGCAAATATTAAAACATATGCCTGGGGACTGGAGCTTATTCCCGAAAAATACTCAAACTTCAGTCTGCTCAAAAGACTTGAATACAGGTTAGGGGCTCACTATGGCGATAATTATCTTATAGTTAACAATGAGCAGGTAAAAGAATACGGAGCAAGTTTTGGTATCGGACTTCCACTCAGAAGAACACATACAAGGGCAAACCTGTTTATTGATTATACCCGGAGAACCGGTTCTGCTGCTGCAGGTCTTCATGATGAACGCATTCTCACTTTAGGAGGAAGTCTCAATATCTACGATATCTGGTTTATCCAGCGAAAATACAATTAAGCATTCCCTTATTGCTGAAACTTACATCAGCATGTTGCAAAATGAAATGCAGATTATT
>CALMJY010000112.1 GCA_937864815.1 uncultured Bacteroidota bacterium | reverse complement strand
ACAGATATAAATACTAATCTGATTAACTGAAATTACAAGGAAGAGTCCCGGCCTCAAAACCTTATTCCAACAACAAGCACATCATCAGTCTGCTCATTGTCGCCCTTCCATTTTTCAAACTCATCAATTAACATCTGTTTCTGTTCAATCAAGGGCCTGGAACTTATTGAAAGTATGAACTCCCTGAACCTTGAATATTTATATTTTTTGTAATGCTGTCCGCCAAACTGGTCAGGAAATCCATCGGTATATAAATAAAGAATATCCCCTTTCCTTATTTTGAGCTGATGATCTGAAAAATCACTGAGACTTAGTCCCTTCCCGATAGGCATTTTGTCAATATCACAACGTTTCAGTGTATTGTCCCTGACAAGCAGAGGAGAATTGAAAGCTCCTGCATAATGAAGGTGGTCTTCATTTGGATCTATATATATAAGCACTCCATCCATTCCATCCCTGCTTTTCTCAATCGAAAGAGCATTTATAAGCGATTCCCTTACATAATTCAGAATATCCGAGGGCAATTCAATATCTTGTATAACTATGGCCTCATTCAGAAATGAAACATTGAGAAGGCTCATAAAGGCACCCGGAATTCCATGACCGGTGCTGTCGCATACTGCAAAAAAAAATGACTCTCCCTGTCTTGTATTGAAACTGTAATCTGAATCAGGTCCTTTTGATGTTTTTGACGGGACATTGATAGCCCAGTAAAAATCTCCGCTTACTACATCCCGAGGACTGAAAAATATAAAATGATCAGGCAGGTTTTCCTTAAGCAGGTTATGGCTTGCCAGGATATTGTTCTGAATATTCCTGGCATACCTTATCGAGTCGTAAATGTCTTTTTGTTTCTCTTCCAGGGTGGAATTAACTGACTTTAAATTTCCGATCAGATCAACAATCCTGGTCTGCATTAAATGAAAACTTTCGGCAAGGATCCCGATCTCATCATTGCTTTTTATACTGACGAGAGTCTGAAAATTGCCATTGCTGAGTTCTCTTGCTGACTCGGTAAGTTTGTTTATCGGCCTGGTTACCAGACCAGACAGAAGGAAAGCAATAATTATCATCGAAAGCAAAACCGCAGCATAGCTGTAAATCATAAATTTTTTCAGCACGGCAATGCTTCCAAATGCCTCTTCGGTATCGATTTGAGCAATCATTGCATATCTGAGTCCAATGATATCGAGTGGCATAAAGGCACAAAGGACTTCTTTCATTCTGTAGTCGGAAAGGATACTGATCCCTGTTTCACCTTTATTAGCTGCCTGAACAGCATCTGTGCTTATCCGGATATTAAGGAGCGTAGACCTTGTCTTCCTTATTTCCTTTATATCAGCATCGGGGTAGCCCAGATTTTCCATTTTGGCAATAAATGCATCAGGATTTTCAAGGTAGAATCTTGATTCGGTGCGCAGCATATTATTACTGCCAACCATATAAACCTCACCGGTTTTACCCATCCCGTTTTCTTCCCACTTCCTGTTGAAATTAAGTATACTATTGAGCTGATCGATCGAAATCCTGAGTGCAACGACAGCAACATTCCTGTTATTTATGAATACAGGACAAATTATGAATGCTTTTGGCAGCAAGTAAGCAGGGAAGTAGCTCTGGAATCGTATCAGTCTAATTTCATTTTCACCTGCAAACCTTATTTCCATGAATGATTTTGCCAGGTTGGTTGTGCCAAGACTATCCAGGATTATATTACCTCCCAACTCTGATAATTTATTTACAGTATATACAATATCTCCTGTTTCAGAATTGATCAGAAGTAAACCGCCTAGGTCAGAATAGTGAACGAAATCTGATATTCCTTTATCATATTTCAGGAGTGCTTTTTGGTAGTTCTCAAATAATTTCAGTTTGGCGAACTCTGTATTGTGGCAGGCAGCCTGAAGAAGTATTGCCTCCTTATTCTTGGGAAGGTAGCTCAGGAATTTTTCCCTGTCTATTGCCATGATGCCGGCAGTATCGTAATAATTCCTGTAATAGAAATCATCCCTGAAGAGTCTCATTTCAGAAATTTTACTGCTGTCAATTGTTTTATTATTTTTTATTTCCGAGTATGCAGCATCAAATTCTTCAAAAGCATCGCTTGTGGTCTTTGCAAGAGATATTAGTATTGAAAGATCCTGGAGACGATGAAAATAATCAGATATTTCCTGTGCTTTTGAATTTCTAATTGATGTGAGCTTTTCAAATGATTGTCTGGTTGAGGTCCTTTTTGCAATATAGTACCCCAGGGCTGCAATTACACTCATGGAAATAATTGAAGCCATTAGTAAGACAAGTGCAAGCTTATGTCTGATTTTTAATTTCACTCTGCCTGACTAAAATTTAAAGTTCAAATTAAGGAAATTTTTTAGTAATAAATACTGATGATCCAGCATGATACATAATTATTAGAAACAAATAGAATAAAGAATTGTTAATAATAATTATGATATTTGTCTGGTGAAGAAAACAGTACAATATACCTGATCAAGTATTCTGGGTAAAGGTAATTCTGGTAATTACATAATTTTATTTATTAAAGAAATTTTGTGTATATTATAATGAACAAATAATTGCATAAAGTCGTTATATAACTTATTAGTAGGTTTTTACATGTAAAGATTAAATCGAATGACTCTGACTTGTTATATGAATAACAGATTTATACCAGGACTTCTGATTCTCATTTTATTTCTGTTTCACTCTTCATTTGAAGCTCTAAGTCAGAAGAATCCAAAAATAGGACTTGTTCTTAGCGGCGGAGGTGCAAAGGGAATGGCTCATATAGGGGTACTTAAAGCTCTTGAGGAAGCCGGAATCACCCCTGATTTTATCACAGGAACAAGCATGGGAAGCATTATGGGAGGCCTGTATGCCTGCGGGTATTCAGCAGATGAAATAAAAGAAATAGCATTGAACGCCGACTGGGACCAGCTGCTTACGAATAAGCTTAAGCAAAATGAAGTGGTTTATGAGGAAAAAGACTATTATAACAGGTATATCAATGAAATAAACCTGAAAGGCATAAAACCTGAGTTGCCTAAAGGTCTGATCGAAGGTCAGAAGCTTTCGATGCTCCTTACAAAGCTTACACGGCCGGTAATGAATATAAAGGACTTCAGTAAGCTGCCCATTCCTTATGCCTGCATTGCCGCCGATATTGAAAATGGCGACAGGGTGGTCCTGAACAAAGGTTCCCTGGCCAGGTCAATGAGGGCCAGTATGGCCATACCTTCTGTTTTTACACCTGTTATGATAGATGACCGGCTGCTTGTTGACGGGGGGCTTGTACATAATTTCCCGGCAGAGGAGCTTATTGAAATGGGTGCTGATTATATAATTGGCGTGTTTGTGGGCACTAATCTTCTTAAGAAGGAGGAAATAGGTTCTCCGGTAAGCGTTCTTACCCAGTCTGCTTTTATCCTGGGGTCGTACGATAATGAGAAGCAGAGAAAACTTATTGACCTTTTAATTGAACCTGATCTTGACGGGCTTGCATCAGGTGATTTTCACAAGGCAGAGGAGATTATCGCGGCAGGAGAAAAAGCGGGTCAGCTGTACATTGAAAAGTTCAGGACTCTCAGGGACAGTCTGTCAACTGCAGGCTGGATTAATAAAGAAGTACAGAAACCTGTTTCAGGAGATACTATCCATGTAGCATCAGTAAGTGTAAAAAACAACAAGATTGTACCTGCTTATTTTATTGAAAACAGGCTAAATCTTGAAGCAGACAGCTATGTATCGATCGGGGAACTTGAAAAGGCAATTACCGACTTATTCGGGACAGGTTATTTTGAGAAAATCCTGTATGAGATCAATGATAAGAACGGAGGCAGCGAGATTACAATAGATGTATCTGAGTTACCTGAAGGAAAAATAAGGGCAGCGCTCCAGTATGACAATGAAACAAAGGTTGCACTGCTGCTGAACATTACTTACAGGAATCTGCTTTTCAACAATTCCCGTATTATGCTCGAAGGAGAGATTTCTGAAAATCCCCTTTTGGATATGAACTATCTCAAATACTTTGGGAAAGGTCATAAATTCGGGTTTATGGGGGGATATTATTTCAGGAATTCACAGGTGCCAGATTTCAGAGAAAATAATATTGAAGGATTGTATGCCTACAACTATAACAGGTTTTATGCCGGATTTCATTCCTCCCATAATATAAACCGCATACTTCAATTATTGTATTCCTTTGAGGGTGCCTCCCTGGTCCCTAAAGTTGTCTCAGGTGATGCTATTATTAACAAATATAACTTCTCAGGTCACAATTTTGAACTTAAATACGATTTTGATAACCTTGACAGCAGGTTTTTCCCGGTTAAAGGAAATAATTATGGCTTCCTGCTTAAATACACTACCGGCAGCCGGTTAAAGGCCAACATGCAGTTGGCCGATACACTGGATCCTTTTACTATTGAGGTCGAAGACAAGGGTTCATTTATGACGAGGATATACCATAAAATAGTGATACCTGCAGGAGAAAAGCTGTCTGTCGGAATGCTTAATTCAATCAGCTATGACTTTTATCATAAAGAGGATACTGTAACTATTGCAACAAGGTTTCTTAATCAGAATTATATAGGGGGATTCAGAAAGCTTGCACCGAATTTTATGCCTTTCTGGGGAGCAGAACCTATGACATATTTTGCTGAGAATCTTTTTTACAATGAGCTGTTGATTCAATTTGAACCCAAAAGAAATCTGTACCTTCAGCTGGTTTCCCAATACTTTTATGCAAATCCCCTCGGATCAGTAATTCCTTCCGTAAAAGACAGCCAGTACTATCTGGGAGGCGACCGCTGGCTCTTCGGCGGAGGAGCTACAATCGGGTACAGGTCCCCGATAGGTCCGATATCATTTTCAGTCGGGAAGGGTAATACTTTACCAGATCTCCAGTATTTTATTAATATCGGATTCTATTTCGACAGGGATTGACAATCAGGTTTTATATTGACTTAACCAATGTCTCAATTCAAACTATTCTGAGAGTATTTTGAGAAGATTAATAAAGATATTAATAGTTTCTCTCGTAATAATTGCGGCTCTCGATCTGTCTGTTTACTTCGGGGCTAAATATTATCTGAAGAAGTATAATGTCACTTATTCAGATTTTGATTTTGGATTTCCTGCCCGGGTGAATCTCAAGAATCTCTCTTATCAGAATATTAGCGGTGTCAGGATCCTGATTTCTGATCTCCATTTAGGAATATCCGTTAAATCACTGATAAAAGGACAGCTTGTACTCAGGAACCTCTTTATTGACAGGGCTGATATTTCAATTATTAATGCCGGAGTAAAAGAAAAAGAAGCAGCAGAAGCAGGAGCAGGAGCTGGAGGGAAAAATGGTATTGATCTTCCTGACTTTTTAGCATACGAAGTTTCATTGAATAATTCCAGATTTGAGATGGTCAATGGCCAGGATAGTCTTGAACTGGATCTGAAGGGTTTGCTTGTAAAATCACTCTCCTCTTCAGAAGTCCTGTTTGCTGATAGTCTGTTTATTAATCAGTTGAATACAGTTTATGTATCTGGTAATCAACACGTTAAACATTCTGATAATGAAGCATTTACACTCAATATCCTGCCTTCATTTGAACTTGCCTTTGCAGACCTTAATAATTGCAGATTCCTGTATTCTGATAGTTTAAGCCATCATAGTATAAGTTCACTCGATTTCAGATTCTCCGGTCTGAAAAGCAATGAGCTGATGAATTTCAATATCGACAGGCTGGCATTCAGTTACCAGGATACAATTGATATGAGTATTGTGCTGGCAAACGGAGAAGTGAACAGTGAGTTCAGTACCAGACTAAAGGATTTCAGACTGAATGTCCCTGGTATGAAACTTAATATTCCCCTGCTGGAAATAGATGTCAGCAACGGACTTAAAGGCAGCATGTCCGTTGATGATTCATATTTATCCTTTGGCCTGCTTAGAATAATCTATCCGGCTATCACATCTGTGATTAATCCTGATGTCCCGGCAGACTCATTGATTTTTTTCAGAGGCGGAATCAATGCAGGGAGAAGTATCATAAGTCTTGAGCCATTAAGTCTTGATTTTTTTAAGGAGACAAGCCTTGAAATCAACGGGACAATAAATATTTCTGATCCCGTCCCCGGGCTGAATCTTAATATCAACCCCTTAAAAACCACAGGAAGGGATCTGGAAATGGTTATGAAAAAAGCAGCCTACCAGAGTTACTACTACTGGCCTGAATGGTTGTCGGGCAAAATAAAGATCTCTGGTCATCCGGGTGATATTGATATAGGAGGGATTATTAATACTTCAAAGGGTGATTTAACTGTTGAAACAAATTTTCAAAGCGGCAGTAACATAACCCATTCATATTTAGTCTCGGTAAAAGCTGATTCTTTAATAGTTAATGATGTTGCCAGGGCCGTGCCACTAAACATTCCATATGCTTATCTGAATGTGAATATTGAGGGAAATCCAGGAAAGGACGGGAACAAAAAGTACTTTATGATCGATCTGGAAAGCAGCAGGCTGGCATTTGATACAATTGAATTCAACAACATACATCTCTTTTATAACTCCGATATTTATTCCGATTCTGCCTCAGCAAGTGTGTCTGATGAGTTGATTTCACTGAACCTGGAGGCTGTGAAGCCCGGGAAATCAAAGGAAATGACAATTACGGGAGACATTTACAGAATAAATCTGCATGACTTTTTACCCGGTATACCGAACACTGTGTTTTCGTCTGTATTAAGCGGAAATTTCAAAAATTACGATTCTGAAAAGGAGGCATCTGTTGAATTCAGAAATACAGTTTTAACAGACATTCAGGACACTGTCCTGTTGCATGATCTTAAAATCGGATTGTGGTCCGGATCAGATTTCATGAAAATCAATCTTTATTCAGGAACCGGAAATTTCCTTGAAGCAAAAACAGGGATGAAGTTCCCGTCTTTCAGAATGCCTTTAAGTGAATGGCTTGCCGATTGGCCTGAGACTGATGTCCGGGCCAGCTTCAATCCCAATCCGGAACTGCTAAGATGGTTGACTGGTCATGATATCAGGATAAATTTGGAAGAACTGTTATTAATTAAGGATGACAAAAAATGGGTAACAGAATTAAATATTCCCCATATAAGCTATGACAGTACTTCTGCTGATGGAATTACTCTGAACTTCAACAGTAAAACTGATGAAATCACAGGCAGGTTAAGCATTGATAAACTTAGAAACCCCGGTATAATTGTATCTCCTTCAAATTTCGACATAAATTACCGGGATTCAGTTTATTATCTCAGGATTGAATCAATGCTCAATGAAGGAAAAAGCCGTTCGGTACTTTCCCTGGAGATGGCAGATTTCTTTAATGGATACCGGATCAGACTGAATGATGCAGATTCTCTGATTATAAATAATTCTCAGTTAAGTATTGTTGACAACACCGGGATTATTATTAATGACAGCTTGCATATTATAAAGGGAGACATTGCTGTTAATGATAAATCAACTTTTTTTGAAATATCTACCAGTGGACCTGAAATAGTGATTGATATTGACAGCCTGAGGCTTGATAATATTCTTTCCTGGGTAGCAAAAAAAGAAGATTTGCATGGATTGCTTAATCTCAACGGATTTTTCAATACTGACTCACATGATACTGAACTGAAAGGTGAAATGAATTCACTGGGTTGGGGGCAGACCTGGCTGGGAGATATTGACTTTCATGGCAAATATTCTGATAATGGATTACTTGCAGATGTCAACTATAAAAGGGATGAATCTGAAGCCTCGGTAAAAATCAAAAAAAACAGTAATAACCTGTTTTATTCAGCTAATCTCCGGCAATCGGAAATTGATTTTATTAATACTCTGTCTTTGCTTCCCGAAGGCACTGAACTAAGGGGAAAGCTGAAAGGCTATATTTCGGGCGAAAGGGGCGACAGGAATTATGCTGACGGAATCCTGATTACCGACAGTATAAGGTTAAATATACCTGAACTTAATACGGGTGTTGAACTTGACAATGATACGATCATCTTTTCTGAGAATGAATTATTGTTCAGGAATTTCAGGGTAAAAGATGAAAATACGAATGATCTGATAATTAATGGAAATATTCATTTCGATCCGTTCACAGATTTTGATATGAGAGTTCAGAGTGAAAAATTCCGCTTGCTGAATAACAGGAAGCATACTGGTGCAATTACAGGGGTTCTTGATGTATCTGCCGATCTTAAGATAAAAGGTAATCCCGATGATCTGTCAGTATCCGGAGTATTCAGGACCCTGCCTGAAGCAAGCATAAGTTACGTTCTGCCCGATTCTTATAAACTGGTTGATGCGTCACAGATAGTGACATTCACTGATTTTACAAAAGGTGCAGATTCATTTACCATTGCTGATCAAAAAACTGACAGGAAGCTGAATCTGAATGTTGACCTGCATGTTTCCGATACCCGCATCAGGATTGTTCTTGATGAAGTGAGCCAGCAATATTTACGGTTGGTCGGATCGGGTGATTTTAAACTCAGGGAAGGAGTTGATAATAAACCATTGTTGTTCGGATCATTCAGGTCAGTGAGTGGTGATGCATTTATAAGCCCCCCTGCAATACCTGACGTCCTTCTGGTAATTGATGAGACCAAGGTTGTCTGGAATGGTATGATTGATGAACCTGAAATTACTTTGCGGGGATTTAAAGAAGTTAAAGCCAGTCCCAAAGGTCTTTCTCCCCTTTTCAGCGACAATAATGGCATCGAAACTTTTAAAGTTTTTCTGATTCTCGATCAGGTTACACTTACGCATTTTGATCTGAAATTTGATCTTGAAGGCATAAGTTCCGAAACAAACAGTTACATAGTTTCCCTTCCTGAAGATACCCGCCAGGCTCTTGCCATAAATCTGCTTGTTTTCGGTAAATTCGGAACAGAGGAGAATTCAAAAAATGTTATTGCTGATCAGGTTACCTCAAAGCTTAACGAAATAGCCCGACGGAACCTGAAGAATTCTGATCTCTCGTTCTCCACCGTAAGCTATAAGGACGGAACAACAACAGGCACAGAGAAAGAAAGAACAGATCTAAGCTATTCGTTGTCGAAAAGATTTATCAATAACCGGCTTACTTTTTCTGTAGGAGGAAGTATAGGAGTTTACATGGAAGATATCACCGGTACACCTCCTTCAGGTATTATTGGCAATGTCGAATTGTCTTACCGGATATTTGAGCAGCCTTCCATAAGTCTTAAGGCTTCACGAAAAGATGTTTACCGGGGGGTAATTGACGGTGACGTTACTGAAGCTTCCGGCGGAATTTATTATCGGAAGAGCTATCCGCGTTTCAGGGATTTTATGCATAGGAGTAAGAACGATTCAATAAAGTGAGAAGAGGAGTCAGTTTTATATCAGTATTAACCATTGTCGCTGCAGTTTTGTTGCAGTCTTGCTCCACTGTTAAGCACCTGCCTGAGGGTGAGGTTCTTTATGTAGGTACACGTAAAATTGAATTTCATAAGGTTAAGGAGAATAACGAAGACTGGAAGATTAATGATTTTGCAGAAAAGACAAAAAGCGCTTATAAGGCGATCTGGGCAACTCCTAATGGAGCGCTTCTGGGCATGCCATATATGAGGTTTCTGCCTGTGAGATCATATTTCTATAACTGGTTCTATACTGAGAAAGAAAAAGGATTCTCGCGGTGGATGATGGAAAATTTTGGAGAACCGCCTGTGACTATCAGTAGTGTTAATCCTGATGTAAGGGTAAAATACCTTGAAAATCAGTTGTTTAATATGGGGCATTTCGGAAC
>CALMJY010000111.1 GCA_937864815.1 uncultured Bacteroidota bacterium | reverse complement strand
TCATGGACTACGGCCTCACCCCCTTGGTCCCCCTCTCCCGATGTGAGAGGGGGATAACTTCCAGAGCCACATCCATCCTGGAATTAAGCCCCTCCCACTTCGGGGGAGGGGTTTGGGGAGAGGTCGACTGGGTCAGGAGCATAAAGCATAAAAAATATATTTATGAATTAATCAAGCTAAAATATAAAATATTGATAAAAATAGATATATTTCAAATTTATTTTGTAACTTGCGCCCCATAATTTTTAAAACAGAATAAAATGAACAAAGGAACAGTTAAATTTTTCAATGTATCTAAAGGATTCGGATTCATCAAGGATGCAGATTCAGACAATGAGTATTTTGTACACGTTTCTGGCCTGAAGGATCAGATTAAAGAGAACGACCAGGTTACATTCGAACTTGCAGAGGGTAAAAAAGGAATCAATGCAGTAAATGTAAAATTAGCTTAGTTTATTTATAAAAAAATTAAGCCGGTGAAGATTTCACCGGCTTTTTTATTTAATGTTCAGGACATTAAGATTTTCAAATAAACTTTTATAGTCTGTTCTTTTCAGCTTTTTTTGCTTTTTTCTCAGCACGTTTTTCTTTCAAAGTCTTGGTAGGCTCCTTTTTAATTTTTACCTGCTCTTTTGATCTTTCGTGTGACATGGCTTTAAGTTTTTTGGTTAATAAAAATTTTCAATCAAATATACTAAAAAACTCTTTTTGATAATCCGTCAATTTCATGTTCCTTTTTAAAGCAATGAACCGGCCTCTGAATCAATAAGCCATTCTATGCTTCCATTTACAGAAACAACAAGTGAGGCCGGAAGGTTCAAGGCACTTTCATCTTTTTTAAGAATCGCCTTAATAATCGGAGCTTTATTTTTACCCGTGACAAGAAATCTGATTTTGTCGGCATTATTGATTATTCTTCCTGTGAGAGTAATTCTTTTCTGATGTGAAACAGGGTGAAGCGCCACTTCACAGATTTTTTCTGAATTGAAAAGGTGGGTCATACCGGGGAAAATTGATGCTGTATGTCCATCCTCCCCTAGCCCAAGGAGAATGATATTAAACACTGGTAAATCATCCCTCTTCCTTGTGCTGTTTGTAATAAGATCTGAATACCGGATTGCTTCACTCACCGGTTCCTGCTCGCCATAGATACGATGAATATTTTTTTCAGGAATCTTAATCTTTTTAAACAAAGTGCGGAAAGCCATCCCAAAATTACTGTCAGGGCTGACAGGTGGGACACAGCGTTCATCGCCCCAGAAAAAATGTACAAATTCCCAGGGTGCAGAATTTGAGTAATGATCACCTAGAACTGAAAACAAAAGCTCCGGTGTTGAACCTCCTGAGAGAGCAACGCTTAATGGCCTGTTGAGTTCAGAGGCCTCTTTTATCATAAGCACCAATTCCCCTGCAAATTTCTCAGCTAGTTCGTAAGGTGTTCTGAATTTTCTGACTGAATGATTCATAATTCACAATAGAGTTCGTCATCTGCAAGGTTCTTGCACGGATATCTCCATGTCAGACCATCACCCTCAATAAGATCGTTGGCATGCTCTGGCCCCCAGGTACCAGCAGGATAGCCAAATACCTTAATATCAGGATACATTGACCATGCCTTTTGTATCGGTTCAAGAAATTTCCAGGCCGTCTCAACTTCATCATCACGTGAAAACAGAGTGGAATCGCCAATCATTACATCGTACAACAGCCTTTCATATGCTGACGGAACTCTCACATTAGCCAGGTCCTTATAATGGAAATCCATATTTACATTCTTCACATTGAATCCTGCACCCGGTTCCTTCATATCAAACTTAAGAAGTATTCCCTCATCGGGCTGTATGCGAATGATTAGCTGATTCGCAGAAATTTTACCTGAATCTCTGCGAAAGAGATGGTGCGGAGTGGGCTTGAAGTGAATTACTATCTCAGTAACCCTGGTAGGGAGCCGTTTACCGGTTCTGATATAAAAGGGTACACCACCCCATCTCCAGTTATTTATAAAAAACTTAATGGCAACATATGTTTCAGTACGTGAGTCTTTTGGAACACCCTTTTCATTCCTGTAACCAGCTACACATTCTCCCCTGATGAGAGATCCTGTATATTGTCCCCTGATTACCTGCCGGGGCACATCTTCCTCAGGTATGGGCTGAAGTGATTGAAAAACTTTCAGGACCTCATTGCGTATGGCATTTGAATCGAGAGAAGATGGTGGTTCCATTGCCGTAAGTCCTACCATCTGAAGCAGATGATTCTGGACCATATCACGCAATGCACCTGAATTATCATAATACCCACCCCTGTCTCCGACTCCAAGATTTTCAGCAGAGGTTATCTCAATCCGGTCAATGTAATTTCTGTTCCAGAGAGGTTCAAATAATCCATTTGCAAACCTTGTCACAAGGAGGTTCTGTACTGTCTCTTTTCCAAGATAATGGTCTATCCTGAAAATCTGATCCTCGGTAATCAGTTCATGCAATGTCCTGTTCAGTTTTCTGCCTGAATCCAGATCATACCCGAATGGCTTTTCAATGATCACACGTCTGAATCCGGCAGACGTGGATGTTAGTACTGCATTTGATAGATTTAAAGCTATAGGACCATACAGTAAGGGAGGTGTAGCCATATAAAATATATAATTACCACCAATGCCATATTTTTCATCAATCTCCCTGATATAATCTTTCAGTCGTAAAAAATCCTCACCCGATGAATTATCCATTGGGAGGTAATAAAGATGCTCCAGAAATGCAGTAACCTGTTCATTTTTAAATTCCTCTTCAGAGAATTTAACAATGGACTCCTGCATCTTTTGCCTGAAATCATTTAAAGTAAATCCGGTTCTTCCTGTTCCTATCACAACAAATTTCGCAGGGAGCAGGTTCTGTGTTTTCAGAGAGAAGATGGCAGGAATCAGCTTTCGTGATGTCAGATCTCCTGATGCTCCGAAAATAACAATAATCAGATTCTTCAGATTATCCATTCCTATTATAATTATCAGGCATTAATCAGTGAAATCCGGCGTTTTTGATATCGCCAATGTAACAATAAATACTCTATTTAAGTTCAGTTGACACAGATATTAGAATGTAAAAGAAAAGCCGATTGCTAATTTACAGGTTGATAACTTTTTTATGATAATATGATATTTTATTAATTTTTCTCAAGCTTTATATGACAATTTAATAGATAATATTTTATATTTGCACCTGATTATAATTAAAGAATGACAAATAACTACTCAATAAGGATTCTAATTATCATTGCCAGGGTGACTGGAAATGGATGAGAATGGTTTATATTATCAAATAGGGATAACCGTTCTCGAGACATAATGAGAACGGTTTTTTTTGTAAAAAAAGTAAAGAACGATGGACAGAAAAGAGCGCCCTTTACAACAGGGATTGTACAGACAGGAATTTGAACATGAGAACTGCGGGATCGGATTTGTTGCTCATGTTAAAGGCAGGAAGTCTCATTCTATAATAAGGCAGGGGCTGGAGGTGCTTGAAAATATGACTCACAGGGGAGCTGAGGGAGCCGATAAAAAAACAGGTGATGGTGCTGGTATGCTTATTCAGGTGCCCCGTGACTTTTATCTGATCCAGGGGTATTCATTGCCTCAGGCTGGCCAGTTCGGTACAGGATTAATATTTCTTCCGCAGAATAATGACGATGCTGACAGGTGCCGTGAAGTATTACTTAAAACTATTGAAGAGGAAGGTATAAATGTTATCGGATTCCGTGATGTTCCACGGAACAATAAGGTTATAGGTGAGATTGCCAGGGCTGCAGAACCAAATATTGTACAAATCCTGCTGGGAGCTGATTTAAAGCAGGATGACCTCGAACGGAAACTATATATTATAAGAAAACGGACAGAGAATATTATCAGAAATTCTGATATCGGTCAGAAGAACATTTTCTACATACCTTCACTTTCAACAAAAGTACTGGTTTACAAAGGCATGCTGACATCGATGCAATTGAGGGACTATTTCCTCGATCTGACAGATGAAAGACTTCAGAGTGCAATCGCACTTGTACATTCACGTTTCAGCACAAACACCTTTCCCAGCTGGGATCTTGCTCAACCATTCAGGGTTCTGGGACATAATGGTGAGATAAATACAATAAAAGGGAACAGGTTCTGGATGGAAGCAAGGGAATCAATTCTTAAATCGGAAGAACTCGGTGACCTCAACAGGCTTTACCCTATCATTGAACCGGGAAAAAGTGATTCAGCATCACTTGACAACGTACTTGAATTTCTCCTGATGAGCGGAAAATCATTGCCATATGCAATGTCAGTACTGATTCCCGAGTCATTTAATACAAAGAATCCTATTTCAAATGAATTAAGGTCATTTTACCTGTACCACTCCACATTCCTCGAACCATGGGACGGCCCTGCTTCGCTGATATTCTCTGATGGCCGTTATATTGGCGGGATGCTTGACAGGAACGGTCTGAGACCTTCAAGATACCTTGTTACAACCAATGACCTTATTGTTATGGGTTCTGAGACCGGAGTCCAGTCTTTTCCAGCATCTGAAATAAGGGAAAAGGGAAGACTTAAGCCCGGCAAAATGCTTCTTGTTGATACTGAAGAAGGAAAAATATTCTATGATGAAGAACTTAAAACCAAGCTGGCAAATGAATTTCCTTATGGTGACTGGATAAAACAGAATATGGTCACTCTCGAGGAGATTGAGACAGGTCATGAGGAATCACCCGAAATGGGTGATCTGTATGACAAATATTATAAAGCATTCAATTATTCTCTCGAAGATACTGACAAGATTATCAAGGAGATGGCAGCAACCGGCAAAGAACCGATAGGTTCAATGGGAAACGATGTTCCCATTGCTGTTCTGTCAAAAAAGCCATACAGGTTGTTCAATTATTTCAAGCAGCTTTTTGCTCAGGTAACAAATCCTCCTATAGATCATATCAGGGAAGAACTTGTAATGACCCTGTCAGGCTACCTGGGTTCACTGCAGCAAAATCTGCTTGACAAATCACCTGATCATGTAAAAATGGTCAGGTTTAAGAATCCTGTAATTACGAATACTTATTTTCAGATTGTTAAAAACCTGCGTTATAAAGGATTTTCAGCTGCCAACCTGAAACTGCTCTTTGATGTTTCAGGGGGCACTGAAGCACTTATGAATGCCGTGGATCAGCTTTGCATCGATGCTGAAAAAGCTGTTGATGAAGGGAAAAATTATATAATCCTGTCTGACAGGGGAATTACTGAAAAGCTTGCTCCTGTCCCATCGCTTATGGCAGTTTCGGCTGTTCATCATCATCTTGTAAAAACCAGAAAGAGGATGCAGATTGATATTGTTGTGGAATCTGCTGAACCTCGTGAAGTAATGCACTTTGCACTGCTCTTCGGATATGGGGCCAGCATCATCAATCCATACATGAGCTTTGCTGTTATTGACAAACTCGTAAAAAGAAAAGAGATACAACTTGATTACCACAGAGCTGAAGAGAATTATGTTCACTCTATAAATAAGGGGATCCTGAAAATCATGTCCAAAATGGGGATAAGCACACTGAGGAGCTACCGTTCTTCCCAGATATTTGAGGCAATAGGTATTCACCAGGATGTGATAGACAAGTATTTTGCAGGCACAAATTCAAGGATCGGAGGCATCGGCATGAATGAACTAGCCGAGGAGATTCTGATTCCTCACAGGGAAGCATACAGCATTGATAAACAGCCAGATATTCTTACGGAGGGAGTCTATTCCTACAGGAAATACGGGGAACATCATGGATGGAATCCTGAAACAATTTCACTGCTTCAGTGGAGCACAAGAACAGGTGACTACGGAAAGTTTAAGGAGTATTCAAAAATGGTGGATACTGACAATGCACGTCCCGGATTCATCAGAGGTCTGCTTAAGTTAAAATCCAATCCGATTCCCCTTGAAGAAGTTGAACCTGTTGAAGGAATAATGATACGGTTTGTAACAGGTGCAATGTCATATGGCTCAATAAGCCGCGAAGCGCATGAGACACTTGCAATCGCCATGAACAGGATCGGAGGCCGCAGCAATACAGGCGAGGGAGGAGAAGATCCGGAAAGATTCAAACCTCTCGAAAACGGAGATTCTGTAAGAAGTGCCATAAAGCAGGTAGCCAGCGGAAGATTCGGAGTTACAACCAACTACCTTGTAAATGCCGATGAGATACAGATAAAAATAGCCCAGGGAGCCAAGCCCGGTGAGGGAGGACAGCTACCCGGACATAAGGTGGATAAGATCATTGCAAAAACAAGGTATTCGATCCCTGGAATCACACTGATTTCTCCTCCTCCTCATCATGATATCTATTCGATAGAGGATCTTGCACAGCTCATTTTTGATCTTAAAAATGT
>CALMJY010000110.1 GCA_937864815.1 uncultured Bacteroidota bacterium | reverse complement strand
TACACTATCCTCTTCGTCGGCAGCGTCAGATGTGTATAAGAGACAGTATTGGTACCATCCCACATAAACTCAGAAGTTGAAACCATAGACACAAGGATGTCATATTTATAATTGGTATTTTCCGGCAGTGCTCTGAATATTCCTTCAATTGTAAGCTTCCTGCCAGGATATTCCTTTAGTTCAATTATTTTTCCAATAACCTCGCCGCCAATCATCTCCGCTATTCTGTCGGATACCATGCAGGCCATTCGGCTTTTAAGTATCTGTTCCGGATTGCCTATAATAACAGGACGTGGAAGTACTTCGAAAATATTCTCTTCTGCAAGGGAAAACTCTGCCCTGTAACTTTTCCTATCATCGGTATAAAAGATGGAGGATCCGAGGTTGTTAATACGGCATGAAGCTTCAATTCCCGGTACCTCAGCTTTTAGTCCGGGAGCTACAGCGCCACTTACTCTGTTGTATGTACTTATCTTATCAGATGACTTATCTGCCTTAAAATTTTCGCAGACCGAGTATATCCGGTCAGCATCCGGATAGAAACTGTCAAAGCTATAGTAATAAAGTACTTCTGAAAGAAGAAGTAATCCAAATGCCAGTCCCGCAGAAAGTGAGATAATGCGGGTTAAAGAGTGCTCTCCTTTACGGAATAGTTTGCGATATGCTGTTTTAAAAAGAATCATAAATATCAGATTTGTACATTATTTGTTTTATAATTAAAATTTGTTTCATAAACCAGTTCTGTCTTTTTACCCCCCAACCCCCCGATGCGGGGGGCTTTAAGATACACGGGTACTCTCTTTAAGTCCCCCATCTGGGGGATTTAGGCGGTATTATTCGTATCTCAACGCCTCCACCGGATTCCTCGTAGCAGCCCGCCAGCTATGCCAGCTTACAGTTATCAGAGCAATAACCAGAGCAGCTAATCCTGCTATTGCAAAGATCCACCAGCTTATCTGAGTTTTATAGGCATAGCTTCTTAACCAGAGATTTATAAAATACCACGAAACCGGAACAGATATAATAAATGCCACCAGTACCCATTTTACCAGATTGCTATTTAACATTAATAAAATCTCAGAGGCTTTTGCTCCATTCACCCTTCTTATTCCTATTTCCTTTACACGTTTCTGGCAGACTGAGATTGACATAGCAAGTATTCCAAGGCAGCAGATTAAAAGGGCACATACTGCCAGCAATAAAAATGCACGACGGAACATCAGTTCCGACTGGTACATATTCTGTATAGCATTATCCAGGAAGGAAACTTCTACAGGAAATGAAGGAGAAAGCTCCGAGACAATCTCTTTTATGGTAATTATTGTCTTTTCAAGAGCTTTGAAATTTCTTGTGGTAAAATGTACAAAGCAATAAGAATAAGAAGAATAGGAGTCATCATTCCTAATGATAAGAGGCGCAATCACATTATTTACAGGTTTATGATGAAAATCGCCGATCACCCCAATTACCTCTGCTTTGGTTCCAGAAAATGTATGAAATGTTAATCCTGCAGGATCTGATACATTATACTTCTTCAGAAATGTTTCATTAACGATTACTTTATCTTTATCAGTTGCCAGGCTATCAGAATATAATCTGCCTGATACCAGCTTAAGCCCCATCAAAGTGTAGAATTTTTCGTCGGCGATAAAAGTGTCGAAAAAGATCAACTTTTGTTCTCCGTAAATTTTCATATTGACACCCCAGTCAGACATAGGGCTGCCAGGATAAAACTCTGAAAATGATACAAGATCTAATAAGGCTACTTTCTCAAGAGTTGTTTTTAAAACATCCTTTTTCCCCAGAAGCTGAGGCGTTAGTTTTATTCCGATAATATTCTCCTGGTTAATTCCAAGGTTACTTGTACCATAATCAACCTGTTTCTGAACAAGAATTGTGAAAGATATCAGGGCTATTGCTATTGCATATTGGGCTGTTATCATTACTCCGTTCTCAGAATAATTGGTCTTTCCGGATACAAGTACTTTTCGCAGATTGTCAATAGCCCTGGAGGATGATATTCTAAATGCCGAAAAAATGCTGATGCCTACACTCAGTACTATTATACTTATAATTGATATAATCATAAATCTTGCACTACTTATCATTCCTTCATTAAAACTAATCCCGGTATAACTATGAACAAAGGGAAAAACAGCGGATGAAAGTTGTATCGCAATAAGCAGAGCTGTTAGAAAAAATAAAACCGTATCTATAACAATCTCTCTAATAATCAGGAACCTGCTTGCACCAATAACCTTTTTGATTCCAACCTGCTTTATTCTTTCACGCCACTGCGCTGATGAGATATTAATGAAATTCACAAGAGCTATCATCAACACAAGTATTGCCACCATCAGAAGTGTAAGAGTCTTTTTAATATTACCAAAAACCAAATGGTTCCCAAAAATCAAGTTTTTTGAAAAATAGATTTTCCTGAGAGGTATTAACCGTGCTTCTGAATAATGGTCTCTCTTAGAAATCTCTTCAGGAATAAATTGCTGCAAACTCTTTAATATATTTCCCGGATCCTGATTCCTTTCGAGAAGAAAAAATGTCTGGTAATTATTATTTCCCCAATCTGTATATAGTACGTCGTATGGTATTAAGATTTTTTGGGTTGCTATCGATGTTATTGCATTGAAATGTAGACAGGTATTCTTCATCTGTTCTTTGAAAACAGCAGTTACAGTAAAGATCTTATCATTATTAAATTTTACTGACCTGCCAATTGCTGATTCATTTCCAAACATTTTTCGTGATAGTCTTTCTGAAATCACCAGTGTCATAGGCTCATTTAGTGCATTATTCAGGTTGCCCTCAACAGACTTGTAACTAAAGAGATTAAAAAATTCCTTATCAGCAAATAGCAGATCTGAGACCAACGGCTCTTTATCTTCTGTCTGGAAAACAGTTGCCTGCCATGCAGATTGCATCCTAACTAATGACCTCAATCCCGGGATATTTCTATCAATTGTTTCAGCCAGAATAGCTGGAGTATTAATGTAATCCGTATTCTTCTTCAAAAGAAAGACCTCATTTACATTTTCGTGAAAATTATCTGTTGTTAATTCGCTGTAACTATAAATCGAAAGGATAATTACAATTGTAAGACTTACAGATAAGCCAAAAAGGTTTATCAGGTTTGTGACAGGGCGACGGATGAAATTCCTGAAAACTGTTTTTAATAAGACTCTCATATTCTAAGTTAGCTGAAATAATAAATCAATCCAAAACATCAATACTATTTTCATGCCACTATATTTATATGTTGAATATCATCTTGTTACAAATCATAACATAATTGTATTGTAAATATATTTTACTATTTTTCGTAAATTTATTTTACGTTTCATTGATTTTCAGATAAATTAGTTTAATTTTATCATCTGAAAATAATACAGATAAATTACAGATTATAGAGGTTTTTGGGATTACTATAATTTATAAACACTCTGAGTGAATGAAGAGGAATATCATAAAGATTATTTTTCAATATATCGTAGAGATCCCTCTCCGCCTGTTGCCGGAGAGGGATGACATGTTTTCTTTTTGGTCACCTGTCATTCCGAATGATCCCGCGAAGCGGGAGAAATGAGGAATCTCCTGCTTACGATACAAATTTAATTCTACCGTAATCAAGGAAAATACAATATAATGTATTCTAACAATGGAAATATACTTATAGTCGACGACAATAAAAGCATTCTCACATCCCTTGAGATACTTCTCAATCCTGAATTCAGTTCTGTAAAATCACTATCAAATCCCGGTCAGATTCTAACCGAACTCCGGAAAAAAGATTATAATCTCGTACTTCTTGATATGAATTTCTCAGCCGGAATGAATACCGGAAATGAAGGCTTCTACTGGTTGGGAAGGATCAAAGAAATCAATCCCGATATTTCAGTTGTAATGATAACTGCCTACGGCGATGTGGATACAGCGGTAAGAGCTCTCAAGGAAGGTGCTTCCGACTTTGTCCTGAAACCATGGGATAATGAAAAACTTCTCGCAACTCTTAAACTTGCAATTCAGCTGAACATCTCAAAAAAAGAGGTTAAACAGCTTAAGGAAAGGGAATCAGGTCTGAAGAAAGAGATAAACCGGGAACCCGGGATAATCATCGGTTCATCACATCAGATAAAGGATGTGCTGAGAATGGCCAGGAAAGTTGCCAGAACCGATGCCAATGTTCTGATTACAGGTGAGAATGGAACAGGAAAGGAACTGATAGCACAGGAGATACACCGGCTTTCGGACCGGTCAGGTGAAATTCTTTTAAGTGTCGATATGGGTGCTATTCCCGAAACACTGTTTGAAAGCGAGCTTTTCGGACATATAAAAGGGGCATTCACCGATGCCAGGGAAAACAGGCAGGGGAAATTTGAACTTGCCGATAAAGGCACTCTTTTCCTCGATGAAATAGGAAATCTCTCCTTCCATATGCAGTCAAAGCTTCTCTCAGCATTGCAGAACCGTGAAATAACAAGGGTGGGATCGAATGAATCAGTACCTGTTGACATAAGGCTGATTTGTGCAACAAACAGAAATCCTGACAAAATGGTAAGTGAAGGACTTTTCCGGGAAGATCTGCTTTACCGTATCAATACCATACATATTGAGATTCCACCTCTGCGAAGCCGCGGAAATGATATTATTGAACTGGCTGAATTCTTTCTCAGGAAATTCACGGTCAAATACGGAAAATCAGAACTCAGGATCAATAATCAGGCATTTGACAAACTGATGAGATATACATGGCCGGGAAATATACGTGAACTTCAGAACACAATCGAAAAAGCCGTTATACTTTGCGATTCATCAGTTATAAAACCAGAAGATCTTTATCTGAAACCCACACCCGGAATCTCTGATAATGACCCGGTAATAACTCTTGAGGAGGTTGAAGAGAGAATGATAAATCTCGCAATCGAAAAGAACAACGGGAATCTGACAGCTGCCGCGGAACAACTTGGCGTAACACGCCAGACTCTTTATAACAAGTTCAGAAAAATGAAAAATAATGTTAAGTAAAAGGCTTTATATCAATATTTTAATCAGAGTCATACTGATCGTTATCCTTTCAGTCCTCCTGGGCTTTCTTATATTCAGAGAATCATCAGTCCGGTTATCGGTTATATGTTCAGTTCTGATCCTGATACAGACTATAAATCTCATAATATTTCTAAACAGGACTAACAGAAATATAAGGTTCTTCTTTGAATCAGTGAAAAATGATGATTCGAACCTCTCCTTTTCACTTGATAAGAAAAGCGGTAACCTTAAGGAGCTGCACCGGAGCATGAACAATGTAAACCAGCAGATCCAGAACCTTAAGATTGAAAATAAACAACAGGAACAATTCTTTCAGAAAATACTGGAGCTTCTTGCAACAGCAATTATTACCTACGATCCAAAAGGTTTTATTCACCACGTAAATTCTGCGGCAAAAAAGCTTCTGTCAGTTGACACACTGACTCATATCAGTCAGCTGGAAAGACTGGATAAAAAACTCTTTGCGACTGTGAGAGCCATAAAACCAAATGAAAAGCATCTGGTTGCTGTCAGCACAAAACATGGGGAGATAAATCTTCTACTCAAATCTACCTCATCCGGTTCAGGAAGTGAAGAACTTACAATACTTTCGGTTCAGGATATTAAAAATGAACTTGATGAAAAGGAACTCGATGCATGGATGAAACTGATAAGAGTCCTCATGCATGAAATAATGAATTCTATTACTCCGATTACTTCATTATCCGAATCACTGCAGAAAATCTACAGGTCAGATACACGTCCTAAAAATCATGAAGAAATTACAGACTCAAATATTGAAGTTACCCTTCGCGGGCTGGAGGCGATAAGGGAACAGGGTAAGGGATTAATGCATTTTGTGGAATCATTCAGGAAACTTTCCATTATTCCAAAACCGGAAATGAAACTTTTCTGGATTTCCCAGCTTTTCGAAAGGGTTGATGCCCTGGTGGCACCTTTTGGAATAAATGAAAATACAAAAATTATATTTGAAACACAATCACCTGATTATGAATTATATGCTGATGAAAATCAGGTTTCCCAGGTACTGATCAACCTGATAAAGAATGCCGCTGAGGCAAATGTAGAAAACCCGGAATGCAGCATCAGGATAAGGGCAGGCGTCACAAATGATAATACACCTGAGATATGCGTTTCCGACAACGGACCCGGTATAAAGGAAGAAAATCTTGAAAATATTTTTGTCCCTTTCTTTACAACACGGGAAAAAGGATCAGGTATAGGACTAAGCCTGTCAAGGCAGATGATGGGTATGCATGGAGGCAGTCTGACTGTACGTTCTGTACCCGGGAAGGAAACCACATTCTGCATGAGGTTCAGAAACAGGCATTAAATATCAAAAATGATGTAAATTTGCGGCCTGTTAACCGCCATGAAGGAAAATCAGTTCATACAACTTTATCATAATCATCCTCTGCTTCCGGCTCTTACCGAATCAGCCGGTGCAGAGAATATTAAAACCATCCGGATTGAAGGACTGACTGCATCGGCCAAAGCAATGGTTGTGGCATCAGTATGCAGAAATACCCAGACCACTAACCTCGTTGTGGTACCTGAAAAGGAGGATGCTGCATATTTCTACAATGACCTCGTTTCACTGCTGGGTGAGGATTCAGTTTTTTTCTTCCCATCCACTTACAAGAGGTCGGTTCAGTATGAACAGACCGAACCTGCAAATATTGTTCTGCGAACTGAAGTGCTCAATTTCCTTGCCTCGGGAAAAAGGAAAGGGATTATCGTAACATATCCCGAATCGGCAATGGAAAAGGTGATAAGCAGGAAAAACCTGAAGAAAAACACATTTAACATCAATAAGGGTGACAAGCTTTCACTTGAATTCCTTGAGGAGATGCTTCATGAATATAATTTCACCCGCACTGATTTTGTATATGAACCGGGACAGTATGCAATAAGAGGAAGCATTGCCGATGTATTTTCCTATTCTGCCGACCTCCCATACCGTATCGATTTTTTCGGAGAAGAGGTTGAGACTATCAGATCATTTAATACCGATGATCAGCTTTCTGTAAGCTCTCATAAACAGGTTTCAGTTATCCCTAATATTCAGGATCTTACAATAGAACAGATCAATGACTCATTCACTGATTTCCTGCCACCTTCATCAATTATATGGATTGAGGATACTGTTTTTGTGAAGGAGAAAATGAATAATATCTTCGGTCTTACCACACAGAGAGAGGAGTCGGGTCATATTGCTGAAAAAAGTGAAATAATTACCACCGGTAGTGATTTCATTGACCACTGCAGAAAATTCAAAATAGCAGAATTCGGCAGGCAGTCCCTGTTCACACCTGATGCAAAATTTGAATTCCGTACCGAGCCCCAGCCTGTTTTCAATAAAAACTTCGACCTGCTGGCAGCCAGGCTCCTGTCAAATGAATCGGAAGGTTATGCAACCTATATTGTATCGGAAAGTGAATCACAGATTGAAAGGCTTAAGGACATCTTTACTGAAATAAATCCTGAAGCAGCATTCAATCCCCTTCTCTTAAATCTGCATAACGGATTCACAGACCATGATCTGAAATTTTCTGTTTTTACTGATCACCAGATATTCGACAGGTATCACAAGTTTAAGATCCGCGGGTATTTCACAAAGAAAGAGAGCATCTCTGTAAAGGAATTAACAGGACTTAACCCGGGTGATTATGTTGTCCATATTGACCATGGAATAGGAAAGTTTGGCGGACTTGAAAAGATAGAGGTCAACGGCAGGATACAGGAGGCCATCAAATTAGTATACAGGGATAATGACATTCTTTATGTCGGCATTCATTCACTTCACAGGATCTCGAAATATAAAGGCAAAGACAATGCTGAACCCAGGATCTACAAGCTGGGTTCAGGGGCATGGCAGAAGCTTAAGCAAAGCACCAAGGCAAGAGTAAAGGATATTGCAAAGGATCTTATTGTCCTGTATGCAAAGAGGATGTCTTCACCCGGGTACTCCTTTTCTCCCGATTCCT
>CALMJY010000109.1 GCA_937864815.1 uncultured Bacteroidota bacterium | reverse complement strand
CTCTTGATACAGTATTTTGCTTAGAACATGTAAACGAACTTATGATATATTACACCTACTGATTACAATGTACTCACTCAGAAATGCTTTTAATTGCTGTTCTTAGCAATAAATATCCTGTGATTGCTGCTACAAGGGATGCTAAAAGAATTGCAATTTTTGCGTTGGTTATCAATTCTGTATCATCAAAGGCAAGCAAGGTTATGAAGATTGACATTGTAAAACCGATACCGGCTAAAAACCCGGCTCCTGTAATATTTTTCCATTTCAGTTCGGAGGGGAGGGAGGATAATCCCAGCATAACCGCGATATAGGAAAAAAGTAAAACGCCCAGTGGTTTCCCTGCGGCAAGTCCTGTTATGATTCCAATACTGTATGGATGACTTAATCCTTCACCGAGGCTTCCGTCAAGTGGCAGGCAGGTATTTGCCATGGCAAAAAGAGGTAGTATCAGAAATGCAACCGGTTTATGAAGAAAATGCTGAACCTGATATGATGGTGATTTTTCCCCTCCATCTCCAAATGGAATTACAAATGCAAGTAATACCCCGCTAATTGTCGGATGAACACCGGAATTCAGCATGAAATACCACATAGCCAGGCCTCCGGCAAGGTATGGGATCAGGTTTTTTACCTTAAACCTGTTAAGCACTATCATGATAAGGAAGATTGCAATGGCAATCATAAGGTTGGTGAATGATAATGATTTAGAATAGAATACAGCAATAATAATTATAGCTCCCAGATCATCTATTACTGCCAGGGCAGTTAAAAATATCTTCAGGGAGAAAGGGACCCTGCTGCCAAGCAATGAGAGAATTCCTATTGCAAATGCAATATCTGTTGCCATCGGAATTCCGGCACCTGACTGAAATTGTGTGCCATTGTTTATCAGAAGATATAAGCCTGCCGGGACCAGCATACCTCCCAGGGCAGCAAATAATGGCAGAGATGCTTTTTTCAGATTTGATAGTTCTCCGCAGTAAATTTCCCGTTCCAGTTCAAGTCCTATCAGGAAAAAAAAGAGGGTCATAAGCCCGTCATTGATCCAGTGGGTAATACTGTGTCCGCCTGCATCAATATTCCAGAAACTGATGTATTCGTTACCGAATGGTGAATTGGCAATTACAAGTGATACAATGGTAGCAAAGATCAGTATAAAGCCCCCTGCCTTTTCACTTTCAAAGAATTCATTAAATAGTCTTGCCAGGATATTCATTCATAAAACACTTTAATGGCATCACTTTCCAATCGTTTACTTAGCCAGGTTTGAATTTTTTTCTTATCATTCAGAGGAATAGCTTTTAAGGCGGAGAAGGTAATAATGCATGTTTTTAAACTGTCCTTTGAATTTGCAGTATATTCATAGGTTTCAGAATAACTGCAGGAGGTCAGCTGAGGATATATAACTGATATTTCACTCAGAATTGTTTTTCCAATCATTTGTTTGCCTGTTATACTATCAAGACTGGATTGCTTCCGGTCAAGTTCCTGGTCCATAATATTCAGCTGCTCGCTTATCCTGCTCATTTCATTGTTTTTTTCCTCCGTCAGACTGAATGTAAGCCCCTGATTTATTATAACCTGAGTCCCTTTCAATTCAAAATCTTCAATTCTTTCAGCTATTGATGTCTTCTGATTCTCTGTCAACGGACTTCCGCCATAAATAAGAGTGATCTTTTTCTCTTTTGCGTCAATTTCATGTTTCAGCAGATATTTCCCTTCATATGAGCTTATGGATAAAATATAGTGGTTTGCTGATTGTGTATATTTTTCCTGTCTTATAAGGATATATCCGAAATAAATACTGGGTAAAAGCACGATGGAAATCACAATTGTAATGATAGCTCTGATTTTTTTCCTGGTTTTCTCATCAACTGAACTCCGGATCGGAAATTTAAGTATCCTTGAGATCAAAACTGATGCAGTGGCAATGAAAATTGCATTAATTGTGAATAAGTAAAATGCCCCGAAGAAATAATCAAATTGTCCTGTGGCCAAACCATAACCCGCTGTGCACAAAGGGGGCATAAGGGCTGTTGCTATCGCAACACCTGGCAGAATATTTCCTTTATTCTTACTGCTGATGGCAACTATTCCTGCCAGACCTCCGAAAAGTGCAATCAGTACATCGTAAATAGTTGGATTTGTCCGGGCAAACAGTTCTGAATGAGAACTTGAAACAGGACTGATTGCAAAATATGTTACAGAGGCAATCAGACTTACAACTACTGCAAATAACAAATTTTTTAATGATATTCTGAAGATCATGAAATTATACGTAGCAATGCTATAACCAATGCCATTGATGGGTCCCATTAACGGTGAGATCAGCATAGCACCGATGATAACGGCTGTTGAGTTAACATTTAATCCCACCGATGCCACAATAATGGCGAATGCCAGTACCCATAAATTTGTCCCTTTGAATGTGATACCTTTTATTATATCCTCATGGATGGCATCAAAACTTTCAAGGTCGGGTTCAAGATTGAATGACTCAAACATTTTCCTGGTGAAATTCATTATCTCCGTTGTAATTATATAAA
>CALMJY010000108.1 GCA_937864815.1 uncultured Bacteroidota bacterium | reverse complement strand
AGGGGGGACTTAAAAAGAGAGAACAAGAGTATACAAGAATTAGAATTTGAAAGCTTAAAATTTCTATTTCGATTTCGATTTTCAATTGTTCTTGATTATGATTTCATTAAGCCCCCCTTGGGGGGGATGGGGGGTACTACCCATACCACTCCCTCTTCCTGGTCTGAAGATTCTTGAGAGTGTCGAGACAGATATTGACATCATTCACCACCTGGAAATCAAACATTCCCACGCAGATAAAATCTGCCCCGTTCTCAAAAGCCCATTTGAAACCATCTTTTGGCTCAATAGCTCCTGCTGCAAGTACTTTGAAGCCCATAACCGGTATTTTTACCCTGTTGACAAACTCAACTGTTTTCTCAGGGAATAAACAGAAAAGGTTGTCATGAAACTTATTATGATCTTTTGATTTCTCCCCGTCAACTTCAAATGCAATCCTGTTTTCCTTGGGATGTGCCGACCAGTAGTTGTCGTGGTGAAATGTCTGCATATAGTAATCAGGGATTATTCCAAGCGATTCATAATGTATCAGGGAATCAACAGTGTGGGCACCTAATCCGGCTGTGTATCCGTTACTTCTCATTTTGTCAAGCATCTTTGCAACAACTTCCGGTTTATTGTCTCTCACACACCAGTCGCTCCAGTTTCCCTGAACCTGCAGGATATCGCACCCGCTGTCCATCGCGCCGTTTATCTGTTCATATATATCACCTGTTTTCATGTTGGGAGCTACCTGGCATATCACCTTTATCTTGCTGCCTGTCATTCTCTTATACTTGGCCATCAGTGTATGTGTGGGGAATCCGATATTTATTGTGTTTATTCCGCATTCCTCAGCAAGCATAAGTGTCTCATATATCTTTTTTTCGGTATTGTATGCTTTAAATAGTGAAGGAACATAGATCAGATCCCTTGAATGGGCCCAGCCTCCGATAAGATTTCCTCCAAGAATAAGCCTGCTCATCTCATGATCCTTTATTTTTCCTTTTGGAAGTTCTCCCTTCAATTCGCCAACTGTAGCCCTGTTGACCTGAATTGTTGCACCCGATAAAACGTCAACTCCATATTTCTTATGATTCTCACCGGCCCAGATACCCATAAGACCAAGAAACGGGAGGGTGGCAAGATTCTTTACAGCTTCCCTTCTGGAATCAGAATAATCCTGTGAGCCTTCCGTTGAAGATTGAGTTTTTTCTTTCCCTTTCTTAATAAGCTCGATAAACAGATCGAGTCCGAATCCCTTTTCCTTAAGAAAAACAAAGAAAAGTAATATCGTTGCTTCAATGAAAATCTTGTCAATTATAAACAAATGTCCTTCAGATACACTGAAAAGAGAATCTCCAAACGGAGGATATGCAAAATAATATAGTGTCAGCAGAAGGGCTCCGCCGATTGCAGCAAGCCTTGAGATGAGACCTAAGAACAAAGCTGTTCCGATTAACAATAAACCGAAGATGTTTAGAAAATCAACCGCTTTCAAAACAGCAGGCGTGGTTGCCATCCAGTGATATAATCCTGATAATGGACCTGTTGAGTTTGACAGATAGGAGAAGGATGTCCATTTTGGAATCAGCAGTTTTGCAATTCCTTCATACAGGAAATGCCAGCCAATTGCCATTCTTACAATTGTAAAAAATATTCTTTTCCAGTCTGTCTGCCTGATGCTGTTAGTAAAGGTACCCATAATCAGATGTTTATTAGAGCGTTTTTAATTTCAGGTTATAAACATACAATTTTTTGCATTTCAAAAAATAGAAGTTTATAAAAATCATCTTTATACAATATTTTGATTTTACTATATTTGATTGAAATAACTGGAAATATGAAACGTCGGAGATTTATTGAATTATCTGCAGGTGGTACCGCTGCACTTGCTTCTTCCATTTACATCCCGGGCCTGAGTCAGGAAAGAAAGCTGAAAATAGGACTAATCGGCGCCGGCTGGTACGGAATGGTTATTACAAAGGCAGCCATTAAAATTGGCGGGGTTGATGTTATAGCAGTTTGTGATGTCGATTCCGCTCATCTGAATACATCAGCTGATGAAATAGAGAAACTTCAGGGCAAAAGGCCAAAAACCTTCAAATACTACCAGGATCTTCTTGATCTGAAAGGTCTTGAAGCAGTATTTATCGGCACAATTCCTCACTGGCATGCGCTTCAGTTCATAGCCGCCTGCCAAAAAGGACTTGATATCTATTGTGAAAAACCTCTTGCATATGATGTATCGGAAGGAATAGCAATGGTTAATGCAGCTGAAAAAGCCGGGAATATTGTACAGATTGGCTTTCAGCGCCGGCAAAGCAATGCTTTTACCAAAACAAAGGAAATGATTGAAGCAGGAAAGATCGGTTCTGTTTATCAGGTTGTTGCCCAGATCAATTATATTCCCGTCCTGGAAGATACAACAATTCAACAACCTCCCTCTACTCTCGACTGGGAAGAATGGTGCGGTCCTGCTCCCAAACTCGATTACCGGCCAAATATAGGTCATAAAGCATGGAGGCTGGAGAAGGAATACGGTAACGGCCATCTGGTTGACTGGGGAATTCATCATATCGATATTATCAGAAAGATTATGCGGGTTGGCATGCCTTCAGAATTCTATACAAAAGGAGGTATTTATACATTAAAGGATAAAATCACAACACCCGACACCCTTACTTCATG
>CALMJY010000107.1 GCA_937864815.1 uncultured Bacteroidota bacterium | reverse complement strand
CAGTTTTGAAGACGGAGGCTCTGTCAATAAAAATGTTGGTCAATCTGTTCGATGTATACAGGGTGAAGGAGAGGTTTTACCGGCAGTTACGACAACTGCTATAAGCGGCATAAATTCAACTGGAGCCACATCAGGAGGGAATGTTTCATCCGATGGAAACTCAACAGTAACAGCCCGAGGGGTGTGCTGGAGTACATCAACAAGACCTACTGTTGAATTTGCAACAAAAACTATTGATGGTAACGGTACAGGCACTTATACCAGTACAATTACTGGTTTAACTCTTGGAGTTACATATTATGTCAGATCATATGCTACTAATAGTGTAGGAACTGCGTATGGGGATGAGGTAACCTTTACAACTGCTTTAGCCGTTGGGGATAATTACCAGGGCGGAAAAGTGGCATATATTTTTCAATCAGGAGATCCCGGATATGTGGCAGGACAAACTCATGGATTAATTGCAGCATTATCAGATCAGGGATCTCCTTTGGGTACTGAATGGAGTAATGTAAGTTCTACAGCTGTTACAGGTACTTCTGACTTGCTTGGCACAGGTCAAGCTAATACAAATAAAATAATAAGTCAAGCAGGTCATACATATAGTGCTGCTATAGTTTGCGATAGTTATACCAACCTTGATAATGGCACTGGAATATATAGCGATTGGTATTTACCAAGTCAGAATGAATTGTACAAACTCTACTCCAAACGAAGCGAAATTGGTGGTTTTGATATTAATTTGGATTACTGGAGTTCCACTGAATCTAGTGCCACAAATGCAAGGTCTCAAATTTTTAATACTGGTAATCAATCATCATATCCTAAGGCTGCTCCATTTTATGTTCGTCCTGTTCGTTCATTCTAATTTTTTTATTTATTCGGGTTATAATGTATAAATACATAAGTTTAGAAGTGTTAATATAAATAATATCCAGTAACATCCTTACTATTTATTATATCATTTCTTCTACCTCAAGCAAACTCAGAACGATCATCATGATCATCACAATCATTACGGTCAACATAACAACCCGTAAGTCAATTTTTGGAAGACGTTGAATTAAGGTGCATTATAAATTTCAATTACAAGATACAGATTTACATTGCGGGGGATCCTTCATCAGCCAGCCGGCGGATGAAGGATGACAGTAGTATTTCAGGGACATGGGGAAGAAGCGAAGGATCTCCCCTTTGGTACTGCAAAATTCAATCCTTATATTCCTGATAACCATCACTTAATTACAGACTATATTGGTCGGGGCAGGCCTTTACAAGGAGAATAGATTCGACCAGACCAATAATAAAAATTATCACACTGGATATTTACCTGTCCCTTTTTTCTGTTTTTAATTATTATTATTTTTGGATATCAGGTTCCCGCTGCAAAACAGAACCGGTTGTTAATATT
>CALMJY010000106.1 GCA_937864815.1 uncultured Bacteroidota bacterium | reverse complement strand
TTATCAAAAATAAGTGGATTTAAAAGCCCCCCTTGGGGGGTTTGGGGGTAAATTAATCTTTTAAACAGCCCCTTTAATCCATCTATGACAGTCTGCATCTTTGCGTCATCAAGCAGCAGGATAAACAGTGAGTATGCAAAAGCTGCATCCCATTTGGGAACACTTCTTGCCAATGCAGGAATGGATGTTGTTTTTGGTGGTGGAGGGATAGGTCTTATGGGTAAGCTTGCCGATTCTGTTTTAGCCTGTAATGGCAAAATTACAGGTGTGATACCAGGTTTTATGAAAGAAGAAGGCTGGGATCATCCTGGTGTTAAGGAGATGATAATTACCCGGGATATGGGTGAGCGTAAAAAGAAGATGTTTGAACTTGCCGATGCTGTGTTGGCTTTACCCGGTGGCATTGGGACACTTGAAGAGCTGGCAGAAGCCATAACTCTTAAACAGCTTGGTCTTTTTAAAGGATCGATTGTGATCCTGAATACCCTTGATTTTTATGGTTCGCTGATAGAGTTTCTCGACCATATGGTTGACGGGGAGTTCCTCAGATTTGAACACAAGGGTATCTGGCAGGTAGCCTCCACCCCTGAAGAAGCCATGACTTTTCTATTAAAAAATGAAAACTGGATCCATGACCCGCGAAGTATTGCAAAGATTTAATTCTCAGGTATCCTGGTTCCTATAAACATTATATCGTCTACCTGCTCAAGGTCTCCTTTCCAGTCCATTATTTCCTTTTCAAGCTTCTTCTTCTGTTCCATTACCGGGAGATGCCAGATTTCTGACAGTAACTTCTTCACATTGTTCGACTTGTACTTCTTAACCTCGCTGGTGCCGAACTGATCAGCATAGCCATCAGAGGACATATACAGCATATCTCCGGGCTGGACATCAACCTCGTGATTGGTAAAAGACTTCTTCTCCTCCATTGTGGTCATCCCAATAGGGAATCTGTCTCCCTTATATGTAAACACCTCTCCTTTTCTTACAACATACAGAGGGTTGTATGCTCCGGCAAATTCCACCTTTCCTGTTGCCTTTTCAAATGAAATCAGGGCCAGATCCATTCCGTCCATAATTGCCTTCTCATGTCTCTGCAACAGAGCTTTCATAACTTCAACATTAAGCTGGTCAAGGATGGCGGCAGGCCGTGTAAGTCCATATTCCCTTACAACCTTGCTCAGGGAGTTATGTCCGATTATGGACATAAATGCTCCCGGCACCCCATGTCCTGTACAGTCAACAGCAGCAATAAAAATCCAGTCTCCGTTGTCGTGCATCCAGTAAAAATCTCCGCTGACGATATCCTTAGGCAGGAATAATACAAATGTATCATGAAATGATTCTTCTTTGGGCAACATAGCCCTTTGTATCCTTTCTGCATATCTGATACTTGCAGTTATATCCCTGTTTTTCTCCTCTATAATTAGACTCTTCTGCACCACTTCTGCGGTGCGCTCTCTCACTTTTTCCTCAAGTATCTCCTTCTCCCTTATCAGATTCTTTTCTCTGATGTGTATATATGTTACAATAACAATCAGAATCAGTACCACTGAGATAAGAATAAACCACCATGTAAGATAGAAAGGAGGTTTAATCATAAAACTGAATGTCACCGGTTCTGTGTTCCAGATACCCTGACTATTATTGGCAGTTACCATAAAGGTATACTTTCCCGGAGAGAGACCTGAATAAATTGCCTGTGTCTGATCTGTAACAGGTCTCCAGTCTTCATCAGCCCCCTGAAGTTTCACCTTGTATCTTACAACTTCAGGATTCGTAAGACATATGCTGTAATAGTCGAAAAGGACCGATTTCTCATTATATCTGAGCTTCAAACCTGCGGCCATCTCGCGGGCTTCGTAATTAACACGGATCCCCATAATATGGGTAAGAGGCTGTAGCTGTTCTGTCGTGGTCCTTTCAGGATTTAACTTTGTTGCGCCATTGGCAGTACCAAACCACAATTCTCCGTCAGGTGAGGTGAATACAGCATTTTGCTTTGTCTCAATTCCCGGGAAACCGTTCCTTTCAGTATAGGAAAAAATCTGTTTCGTCTCAGGAATATACCTGTTAAGTCCATAGTTGGTCCCAATGTAAATGCTCCCATCATTACCCGATGCCAGAAGATTAATATTATCTGACAGGAGTCCGTCATCATGGGTGACTGTGTAGATAATTGAATCATTCCTGAATGCTTTAAGCCCCTCGGCTGTGCCAACCCAGAGTATTCCTTTCTGATCCATTACCATTGTTTTGGGAATCACTCCGGTAAAAGCATCCACCAGACTGAAATCCTCCCTGGCAGGTTCATATTTTATCAGACCAGGCTTGTTTCCCCTTGGCTCAGTACCTATCCACATATTTCCCGAGGGATCACAGTATAGAGCTGTTATATTGAAAATTGTCAGGCTGTCCAGGAGTGTATACCGCTGAAAATTCTGCTGATTAATTGTCCCAACTGCAACTCCTTCAACAGTCCCGATCCACAGGTTGTTCTTTTTGTCAATCTCCATTGCAGTAACCTGTCCTCCCCTGTACAATATAGAGTTGATGTAAGGTTGTGCTTCAAATCTGGAAGTTTTCATATTGTACATAATAACTCCACCTTCATTTGAACCTACCCACAGATTGCCATCAAGATCTTCATGGAAGAATCTAATGTGCTCATATATCGCATTTTTAGCTTCATTGAAGATAACAGGAGGTTTACCTGAACCCGGAGTAAACTTTGATATACCTGCATTTGTTCCAAACCAGATATCTCCATTTTTGTCTTCATAAACTGCATTGACATTTGGATCAGGAAGCAATTCTTCCTTATTATAGGAGACAAAGGCATCACCTTTATAAATTGTCAGACCGTTGTTCTGGTCCGCAATCAGGATGTTTCCTTCAACATCTTCAATTATATCATATATCCTTGAGGGAATCAGTCCGTTTGTTTGATTGAATACCTGCACTTTGTCATTATCGAACATAACAACACCACCTTCCCAGGTACCAACCCACATCCTTCCACGCCTGTCTTCAGTAAGGCAGGTTACCCAGTTGCTTGCAATGCCTATTTTTGGCAAATCTATAACCTCCATCCTGCTCTCCGACATTAAATATTTGTATATCCCCCCGTTATATGTCCCAAACCAGATATTTCCCTTGCTGTCCTCAAGCAGGCAGGTTGAGCTGAAATATGTTGTCATATGAGGCATCCGGTAATTCTCGAACTTGCCTTCCTCCCTGTTAAAACGCCTCAGTCCCACATCGGCAATACAAACGAATGCACTGTCTCTGTTCACTGTACCACCGAATACCTGGTCGCTAAGACCATCTTTTCCCTTGAATTGCTTTCCACTGATCTTTTTAATATCCTCAACAGGAAATTCAGCCCTGACAGCTCCGTCATTAGCTGAGGTAAACCAGATCTTATCCCCGATCTGTGCGATAGCTGTTATGTCACCGGTTAATGTTATTGAGTCAAAAACAACTTTCTCAAATGCAGTGCCATTAAATCTCGTAATACCTCCGTTTAAATGTCCGAACCAGATATATCCAAGATCATCTTCAATAATACATCGCACCCCCATAGATGAGAGGCTGTCGCGGGTTGTAAAATTTTTAAAATCTTTCCCGTCGAACCTTGATACTCCATTAGCTGTACCAAGCCAGATATAATCTTTAGAATCCTGGAACAGTGTGTAGACCTTCTGCTCACTCAATCCCTGTTTAATTCCGTAATTATCAAAGAAATAGTCCTGGGCCAGTGCCGGTGAAACAGCAAAGGACACAAACAGGACAAGCCAGACAAGTATTGCCTGGCGCCTGGTGAGTTTTATGTCTGACATATAGTATCTATTTTGCAATAAAGAAGAATGTTCCGTTTTCATCAATCAGCCCCTGGATCTTCCCGAACTTGGGCTTCTGACCCGTTTCTGTGGCTACGGCAGCTGATACAGATTTAACAACAGTCTCGATAGGAATACATGCATTTTTATTGTTAAGAAGTGTATTTGCAAAAGTGGCTGTAAACTTGGAGTTATCAACTGCAAGCTCATATCCGGCTGAGGAGAAAACCTGTGCCGATTTGGCTCCTGCAACAATAGAATTGTCGCATTTAGGCTCCTCATTTACCGAACGCATCGCAGTATAGAAACTCGGGCCTGATTCACATGCATCCGAAACCACAAGAGTGTGCACTACTACATCGCCATACCCCTGAAGTCCTGCTTTAAGGCCGTTTATATTAAAATAGGTGAATTCATCATCTCTTTTGGCATCTACAGGTATCCAGTAACCAACATCATTTATAAACTTGCCATGACCTGCATACCATACCATAAGTGATTTAACCTGGTTTTTCTTTACAAGGTCGCGTAACTCAATGCTGAAATATTTTTCCATCTCAGCTTTTGTCATGTCCTTTTTGTGGATAATGTTATGAACCTGATAGTTCGCAAGTGCTCTCTGAATGGTAGCTACATCCTTGATCGGGCCATCGAGGCTCGCAAAAGTTTCATAGCTTGAATTCTCAACAAATACAACCCATGTCTTACCCATGGGATTATTCGCGGCTATTTCAGCACCTTCGCGGTTAAGAACGAACTGAGTTTCCTGGCGGTTACCATAAATATCCTCAGCAACTACAGTGAACTTATTCATGTTTGAAACATCAAGGATCGCAGTGAATGATGGATTCATCTCATCTCGTCTGTAACTTGCAGTCACATCACCTATTGTAATCGATTTTATCGGGCTTGCATCACTTATTTTTCCCTGAATTGCAATATTAGGAGTCGATGAGTCAAGGTAAACCTGTCCATCCTCAGTGGTATAAGGAGCAACAAGAGCAATAGCCGGTGGTACTATCTCTGTTCTTTTGATGGGATATACCAGCACTTTCTCATTATCATAATCGTCTTTAGCCACTACGGTGATCTTGTCGATACCTGATACATCAATATTTGACAGGAATTCGTTTTCACCATTTTTACCTGGGGCAGTTGATACCGGCCCGTTGTTTACGGTTACCAACTTCAGCTTGCTCTTATCCTTTATTTTTCCGGATAGAAGAATTGCAGCCTTATCACCCCTGACCTCAATTGTATCGTTTACAGGAAGAGGACTCACAAGGACAATCTCCGGGGCTACCTTTTCCCTGTTGAGTTCATAAAGCCTTGCCTCGGCATCCTTTAGCATCCTCCTTGCTTTTGGATCATCCTCTGACAATATGGTTATCTTTGCATAATCCTCCATCGCTTTCTCATAATTCATTATCTCTTCATATGATCTGGCTCTAGCAAAATAAGCCTCAGGATCAGAAGCATTAAGAGAAATAAATTTGGAAAAGTCAGCAATAGCATTTGTATGCTGGTTAAACTCCTGGTAGTATTTACCTCTGATCATATAGAAGCCTGCATTTGCCGGATCAATAAGAATGATCTTTGAAATATCATTAATGGCATTTGGGTAATCGAGATTCTTTTTATAGACTTTACTCCTCATAATATATGCCTCGGTATTCCGGTCATCATTTTTGATAACCTCACTACACTGTGTCATGGCTTCAGCTGTATTTGAATTTAACAGCAGATCGGCCAGGGCAAGTCTGGGCTCAGCTAGTTTTTTATCTTTCGCAATTGCTTTCTCAAATTCTTTTTTGGCAAGTACATCATTTGTCAGTTTCCTGTAAATAACCCCCCTGTAATAGAGGTTCATCGGAGAATCGTTGATTGTCACAGCAGTATCAGATACCTTCAGAGCCTGATCATACTTTTCAAGGGCAAGAAGAGTAATGACCTTTACAGGATAAGCCTCCTCATTCCGTTTATCAATAGCAGTGGCACGATTAAGGTGCTTTAGGGCTTCTTCATATTTTCCTGTTTTATTATTCAGGTCTCCCAGATGTACCATTGCTTTAACATCTTTTGCATCAAAAACAATTACTTTTTCGTAATCTGCTCTTGCTTCTTCCAGCTTGTTAAGCTTTTCATAGGCCTCTCCCCTGGCATGGTAATAGTCAGGATTGGCCGGCTCAAGACCTATCGCACTTGTAAATTGAGCTGCAGCGTCCTCATATTTCATGCCTTCCATAAGCTCCTGACCTGCCTTGAAGTACTTTTTGCCATTTTGACCAAATGCGCTTACAAAAGCAAATGCCAGAATTGTTGTCAGAAAAATAATCTTCGTCTTCATATCCTTATTCTTTAGTTTTGTTCCCACCTTAACTTGTAAAAATACTAATTTATATTCACATTATCAAGCTCTTTGGTATTACCATATGTGTTCCTGAGATATGTTTCAAGGCTGCTTTTACCATATTCTGTTTTCTTAATTATACTCATTCCCTTCAATTCAGGTGCCTTTATTCCTCTACCAAATTCAAACTTTCCGGTAAAAATTCTTGCCTCATCACAAAGACCTGTTTCAATAAAGTGATTAAGCACTTCAGCCCCTCCCTCAACAAAGAGTGACTGAATACCTCGACAATACAGATATTCAACAATTTGTTCTGCAGAAGGTTTAGTATAATCCAATTTTATTTTCACCTCATCAGGTAAATCACTTTTCATATTAGAAGTAATAACAACAAATGTGCCAGCCGGCTCTGCAAAGGCAGAATTTTGACCAACAGCACCTGAGCGGCTGAGAACAACCTTTAAAGGTTGATAACCAGTCCATTCTCTTACATTAAGCTGCGGATTATCTGCACGAATAGTACCTGCACCGGCAAGAATAGCCTGTTCATATGAACGCCATCTGTGAACAAGCACCTTCTCTGGATTTCCCGTTATCCATACCGGCTTGTTTCCGGGTCCCGGTTTTCTTATCCTGTCTATAAAACCGTCTGCGCTCTGAGCCCATTTTAAAATGACATAAGGTCTCTTCCGTTCAACAGTTGAAAAAAATCTTCTGTTCAGATACCTGCACTCCTCTTCAAGAATTCCTGCTCTGACTTTTAAACCGGCGCTTCGAAGCATCTCTAAACCTTTGCCTGCTACCTTGTCGCTGGTATCAGGTGTACCAACAACCACCTCAGGAATATCGTGGCTTATTATCATATTGGCACACGGAGGTGTTTTACCATAATGGGAGCATGGTTCAAGGTTTACATACAAAGTTGATGATCTTAATAATGATTTATCTGAAACACTGGTTATTGCATTAACCTCAGCATGAGGTCCACCAGCTTTAATATGAAATCCCTCTCCTATAATTTTCCCATCATGCACAACTACAGAACCAACCATAGGATTCGGATAAGTTAATCCCTCTCCGCCGGCTGCAAGCTCGAGACACCTGCGCATATATTTTATATGATTTGCCTCATCCATTTCCCCTAAAATACTAATTTTGAATAATCGGTATGAAAGTACAAACAATAAGAGACATCAGGTCCTCTGTTTCACTTGAACTCCGGGATTTATATCCGGAAAATGAAATCTCTGCCCTCACCCGTATTATAATCATGACACTTCCAGGGGTAAAAAAGTTGCATCAGACCTACAACCAGGATTTTCACGTAAGCACAGAGGACGTTAGTCGTATTTATAATATTATCAGCCAGTTAAAAGCAGGAAGACCTATTCAGTATATCACCGGTAGCACCGAATTTTATAATTGCACAATACTTGTAAATGAAGCAACTCTTATTCCAAGACAGGAGACAGAAGAACTTGCTGATCTTATTATAAGAGAGAATAAGAATTTCAGCGGGTCAATTCTGGATATCGGAACAGGATCGGGGTGTATTGCAATTGCTCTTGCAAAGAATCTGGCAGGAGCTTGTGTGACCGGAACTGATATTTCACAGGAAGCTCTGGAGATTGCATTAAAAAATGGTGAGCTCAATAAAGTGAAGGCAGATTTCATCAGAGATGATATTTTCAATCCTGAAAGAATATTTAAAATTGAAGCCGGCATAATAGTAAGTAATCCTCCCTATGTAAGGGAGTCTGAGAAACAGTACATGAACAGGAATGTCCTTGAACACGAACCTCATACAGCACTATTTGTTTCAGACTCAGACCCGCTGGTTTACTACAGGGCTATACTTGAATCGGCAGAAAGAGTTTTAAAATCCGGAGGGAAAATATACTTTGAGATTAATGAAGCTATGGGTAATGAACTGGTACATATGCTTGAAGGATTCCGATATCATGAGATAAAACTGGTACAAGATCTTAACGGGAAGGAAAGGATCATTAAAGGAATTAAAAATGTCTGAACCGGTTCTTTACAAAACAGCTCTCGCAAAAGCCATGAATTTGTGCTCTCAGCGTGAGATGTGTGCAAGCGAAATTGAGTCAAAGCTTGAATCGTGGGGTATCTCAGGGAGCGACACCGGGAAAATCATAAGCCTGCTTATAAAAGAGAATTTTATTAGTGAAGTGCGCTTTGCCAGTGCATTTGCAAGGGATAAATTCAAATACAACAAATGGGGCAAAATTAAGATTGCTGCGCATCTCAGGTCCAAAAAGATATCATCGGCGTCTATAAGTACAGGTCTGGAGTCAATAGATAATGACCTTTATATTAACACATTAAAATCACTTATTGAGTCCCACAGACGTTCTGTAAAAGCAAAAAACCAATATGACCTGAAAGCCAAATTGATCAGGTACGGATTGTCAAAGGGTTTTGAAAGCAGCCTGCTTTATGATATTCTGAATCTCACTGATGAATAATAAGATAAACTTCTTATTAACCACGAGATCACAAAGGAAAATCAATGAGGTCACAGTGAAATAATAATCAATATTTGATCTTTGTGTACTCTGAGAAATCTCTGTGGCCTCGTGGTTATTTCTTTTTAAGAATCTACAGACCTTATCCAGTCTATATATTTAAGATTCCTATTCTGGTTTACTATTTACTTATTCTGCTGATTTGAAAATAAATCTAAGATACCCGTAAAAATCCTGTAAAGATAGATTCTATAAACGGCCAGAATGAAATAAGAAAAATAGTCAGGGAGGCAATTGAATCGTAGATTATAAGATGTTTGATGTTCTCCGGCCTTTTTAAGGATAATCTGAGGAAGTCCAGCCTGAATAACAGTTGCGCAAGAAAGAAAAGAAACACCCTCATGCCATATTGATTCCATTCGTATGCCTCTTCTATTTTCCCTCTTACGATAAGGGAAAAGCTGTGCGATAATCCGCATGAAAAACAGGGTTCGCCTGTCAGTCGTTCATGTATGCATACAACAGGATAGTTATTTTTTTCTGGAGAAAAAATACCGGAGTAAATCAGCATTAAAACTATTACTCCGGCAAATACAATATTAATTATATAGTAGGGCTTCTCAGTGAGCTTTTGATGAGATCGCTGATCAGTTCTATTTTTTCTGCTGTATTGTATCATTCTTCAGGGTATCTACTCCCTCCAGCGCTTCAAGTTTCTGCTCCTTTTCCTTGTTCTGGGTACTGGCATTAATTTCAACTTTTTCACCGTTGCTTTCAATCTTGATTGAAATATTGGCATCCTCAAGATCCTTCACAACATCATCCTGCACTTCCTTAACAATATTCTGTATCTCATTCGGCCATTTATCGGCATTTTTTGCAATTTTTGTTGCAACAAACACCTGTGAAACAGATATTAGGGAGGCGATAACACCAATAATCAGACTCGCTATCAAAATCCCTTTGGGAGCATTGCTCCGGGATGCCTGTGACAATCCTACAGATGCAAGTATAATTGCAATTATTCCGGGAATAACTGCAATTAGTCCAACACAGGGAATCACAGCAAGAACAAAGGTAATTATTGCTGTTATCAGAGCTGCTATTCCCAGGTTTTGTCCGGAGTTGTTTTTTACGTCTTCCATGATATTTAAGTATTTATTTCTAATCTTTACCTGTCAGGATTTTAACCATATCCTGTTCCAAAGACGTCGCAGGATTCTCAATGATGCGTCCGGCTTCAATATTATTTTTATAAAATATGAAAGTAGGTACTCTTTGAATGTCAAGTTTCTCATATTCCCCAATTGGAGACAGCTTGGCATCGTCTACTCCGATAAATATTACCGAACTTTCAGGGAACTGCCATGCATCGGCTATTTTCATAAACCTTGGCACCTGTTTCCTGCTGTCGGGACACCATGTACCCAGAACTATCCTGATTGTTATACCTTCATGAGGTATCATTTTTATTCTGTCAAGAGCCTCCTGGTTTATGGAATATCCATCATATTCCCTGGTAAACCATTCAGAGTGAGGAGGCCTGGTTATCTGTCCACGTGCAAAATAGCCCAGTACCCATGTAGACTGCTCGGAATAATCAGTTTTCTGTACAGATTCTTCCTTCACATCCTGGGCAGACAGATCTTTACTTCCTGATAAACATCCCGTTACAAGGATCATAAAAAACAAAATGGAGGTTAAGGGCTTTTTCATATTTCAAATATTGCAAAATTTCTGAAAGATAATCCTATTCATGTATAAGAATCAGTATTTCAAGTATTTGTTTTGCAGCTTTTGCAACAGAGGTTCCGGGTCCAAAAATTGCAGCAACCCCTGCATCATAAAGGAATTTATAATCCTGGGGGGGAATAACTCCACCAGCGATTACCAGGATATCTTCTCTCCCAAGTTTTCTGAGCTCCTCTATAACCTGTGGAACCAGTGTCTTATGACCTGCAGCAAGACTTGATACTCCAAGTACATGAACATCGTTTTCAACTGCCTGTCTGGCAGCTTCGTCAGGTGTCTGGAATAATGGACCGATGTCAACATCGAAACCTATATCGGCATAACCTGTTGAAACTACCTTTGCACCACGGTCATGACCATCTTGTCCCATTTTGGCAATCATGATCCTGGGCTGTCTGCCCTCCTTTCTGGCAAATCTGGCTACAAGAGCTCTAGCTTCCTTAAAATCATCATCCGACTTATATTCGGATGAATAGACGCCCGATATTGTTCTTATCACAGCTTTATACCTCCCAACTATTTTTTCACATGCATACGATATTTCACCAAGACTTGCTCTCTTTGCTGCAGCTTCAACTGCAAGTTCAAGAAGATTGCCCTCGCCGGTCTGAACACATTTTGTTATTGCATCGAGAGCGGATTTACATTCCTGCTCATTCCTTCCGGAACGCAGTTCGGCAAGTCTTTTTATCTGCGATTCACGCACAGCAGAATTATCAACTTCCAGAGTCTCCAGCGGATCCTCTTTTTCGAGACGGTATTTATTGGTGCCGACTATAGTCTGAACACCTGAATCTATTTTTGCCTGAGCCCTTGCTGCTGCTTCCTCTATCCTCATCTTCGGAATTCCCGATTCAACGGCCTTAGCCATCCCTCCCAGCCTTTCTACTTCCGTGATATGCTCCCATGCCTTGTGCGCAATTTCATGGGTCAGTGTTTCTACATAATAAGATCCGGCCCAGGGATCGATAGCCCTGCAGATATTTGTCTCTTCCTGAAGATAGATCTGAGTATTGCGGGCAATGCGAGCTGAAAAGTCTGTTGGCAGGGCTATTGCTTCGTCGAGGGCATTGGTATGAAGACTCTGGGTGTGTCCAAATGCGGCAGCCATGGCTTCAATACAGGTCCTGCCTACATTATTGAAAGGATCCTGCTCTGTAAGACTCCATCCCGAGGTTTGGGAATGTGTTCTGAGTGCAAGTGATTTTGGATTCTTAGGATTAAATCCGCTAACAATTTTGGCCCATAGCATCCTCGCCGCCCTCATCTTGGCTATTTCCATGAAATGATTCATACCAATAGCCCAGAAGAATGAGAGTCGCGGTGCAAAGGCATCTATATCGAGACCTGAATTTACACCCGTTCTGAGATATTCAAGTCCATCGGCAAGTGTATATGCAAGTTCCAGGTCACAAGTTGCACCGGCTTCCTGCATATGATACCCTGAAATACTTATTGAATTGAATTTAGGCATCCTTGCAGATGTGTACCTGAATATATCTGAGATTATTCTCATTGAAAATTCAGGGGGATAGATATAGGTATTACGGACCATGAACTCCTTCAGAATATCATTCTGGATCGTTCCCGACAACTCCTCAGGTTTAGCTCCCTGTTCAAGAGCAGCAACAATATAAAATGCCATTACAGGAAGCACAGCTCCGTTCATGGTCATCGACACCGACATACTGTTAAGTGGAATCTGGTCAAAGAGAATCTTCATGTCGAGTATGGAATCGATAGCTACACCCGCTTTACCCACATCGCCGGTAACACGCTCATGATCTGAATCATACCCACGATGTGTAGCCAGGTCAAAAGCCACGGATAATCCATTCTGCCCCGCAGCAAGGTTTCTGCGGTAGAAAGCGTTCGACTCCTCAGCAGTTGAAAACCCGGCATACTGACGTATTGTCCATGGCATCATTGCATACATCCCGGAGTAAGGACCTCTGAGGTAGGGAGGTATGCCCGCTGCATAATCAAGATGCTCCATCCCGGCTAAATCTTCCTTACTGTAGACACTCTTTATAGGAATCATTTCAGGGGTAATCCAGTCTTTGGACAATCCGTGTTCCTTTTCCCAATCCCGGAGGTTCCTGCCATTAACGGACACGGCTGAAAGGTCGCTGTTTTTGAATAGTGGTCTCATAATTTGTCCGTCGCTCCTTTCTCCTTATTCAATCGTGATTCTTCATATTTTTCTGACACTCTGAAGAGTCTGACAGGCTGAATTAAAAGATCTCCTTCATCTTTCTCCGATTTAAAAAGTATTTCCTTATCTATCTGAGAAGGGGCTTTTTCATTCAAATCAGGAAACAGGTTTGATCCCAACAGTTTCATTTTTCCCGATTCAAAATCCACTTTTTTCAGAGCTGCTGATTCCGACAACTTCTTCTGAATCAAGTCAGACTGTAAGGCAAACAGATAACCGCCCTGATCTTCAATTTCGATAAATAATTTCCAGGCGTATTCAGCTATCAGGCTTGTTAGGCTTTCTAAATAGTATGAACCGGCAGCAGGATCGGCAACTTTATCAAAATAGGCTTCTTCCTTCAGTATAAGCTGCTGGTTCCTGGCAATCCTTTCAGAAAACTCATCAGGTTTTCTGAAAACCGTATCGAATGGTTCTACAGTAAGTGAATCTGTCCCTCCCAATATGGCCGACATTGCCTCTGTCTGGGTTCTGAGCATATTAACATGAGGGTCGTAAAGTGTTTTGTTCCACCTGCCTGTAATACAGTGAATGTTCATGCATAAATCTTCATAGCCTTCCGGAATATATCCTTTCAGCACTACTGACCATAATAACCTGGCAGCTCTGAGCTTTGCAATCTCCGGAAAATAATCGGGACCAGCAGAAAAGCTGAACCTGATCTTTGAAGCTGCCAGAACAGGATTAACTCCACGTGATATCAGCTGAGCCAGGTATTCGCTGCCGGATGAAAGTCCGTATGCAAGCTCCTGTACTATATCGGCACCTGCATTGCGGAATATTCCTGCATTAAGGTGTATTGTCTTCAATTCCGGTAATAAGGCAGAAGATGCTGTAAGTGAAGCCAGGTAATCAAATCCTGAACTTACCGGGACGCAAAGTGTTCCGTTTAGCATCAG